>JAUVLL010000325.1 GCA_030600745.1 Spirochaetaceae bacterium
TGATGGATTTACAATTATTAATCTCCCTGTCTACCTTGCAACAAGTAACAATATTGAATTATACTTTCAGACAGATTCATTTAGCATATAATCATATAATCTAAATTATATTTACTTCTGATAGTACCGAACCCTTTTCTATGTTAATATAATATTAGGAAAAGGATGGTCGCAAACAAGTTTGCTGCTCGCCCATGCAACCTAAGGAGTTCAGAATGTATACAGGTGAAAATATTAAAGAAATCAGAATTGAACGGGATATGTCCCGCAGTAAACTCGCAGAGGCCATAGAGAAGGATGAACTTTTTCTAAAGCTCATCGAAGATGAGGGGTTGGAAATTGCAGTATCTGATCTACTGAAGATAGCTTCTGTTCTTGATACTGATGTTTCCACGCTGATAGATGGAAAGGGCTTTCATAAAAAGGGTGTGGTTGTTACCAGATCAGATTCCAGAGTCAGGGTGGAGCGTAAGAAGAAACTGGATTATGAAAGTCTTGCTCCCCATTACAGCGGCAGGCATGTTGAACCTTTTCTTATTGAAATTAAGGAAAGCGATACTGCGGAATACAGCTCTCATGAAGGGGAGGAATTCCACTATGTTATGACCGGTGTATTAAGAATTATTGTTGATGATAAAGAATACATTCTCGAAGAGGGGGATTCCATCTATTTTGATTCTTCTTTCCCTCATGCACTTTCTGCAGTAAGTGATAAAGTAAAAATTCTTGCAGCGATATATAATGGTGCATCAATGATGCATATGGCACGAAGCCGTAAAATGGGTGACTTGATACAGGGAGCCAAGATCCAAAAAAGCGTCAATATAGTTATTGTTATACCAAATGAAACTGCAATAGAAGCGGTAAACAGGGCTATTGAAGAGCTGGTAGTAGCAGATGCTTATATTGTAGGGAATCCCGAAGATTTTCCGGCAGAGTATAAGAAATACAGTAATAACTATAAATTGATTACTGTTAATCCTTCTTTACCTGATTTTGAGGTTAGGTGTGCTGAAAAGGGTGTTGACTTGATAAAGAGCGGAAAAGGGCAGATGTTAATGAAAGGTAATATTAATACTGCTGTTTTTATGAAATCTATACTCAATAAGAAAAATGGCATAGGTACAGGCAGGCGGCTCTCTCTGGTCAGTATTTTTGAGCTTCCAAAACTTAACCGGTTTATTTTTCTTACTGATCCGGGGATCAATACTGAACTAACTATGAAGAATGATATATCCACATCAAAGGATATTATTTTAAATGCCATAGATGTTGCCAGAAGTATGGGTGTTTCCAGACCTAAAGTTGCACTGCTTGACGCCAATGAGAAGGCATCAGAGAAGATCCCGACTAGTATATTTGCCCAGCAACTCACTGAGATGAATTGGGAAAATGCTGATGTTAATGGACCTCTTTCTTACGATCTTGCTCTGTATGAAGAGTCTGTCCTGCATAAAGGGATTACAGGTAATATAGTTGCCGGTAATGCAGATATACTAATTGTGCCTCATCTTGCTGGTGGTAATTTCCTCTACAAAGCGTGGGCAATGACAATGTCGGCAGATGTAGGGAATGTTGTTCTGGGAGCGAAGGTCCCTGTTATAATAACATCCCGGAGTGACAGTGATATGACCAAATTCCTTTCTCTTTGTGCCAGTGCTGTTTACAGTGGCTACAATCCTGACTGATAGTTTCTATTATTACTAATTTAATAGTATTAGTTGTAGACTGCCGCATAAATTAGTTGTATATTTCACTCATGGAGGCCAAACATGAGTGAAATGATAAGGAACGATGAGAAGAAGCAGAAGTTATTAAAAGAGATAGTAACCAATCTGAGTGAAGGCTCAGATATAAAGAGTGTGCAAAAACAGTTTAAAGATATAATTAAAAATGTAAGCCCGGAAGAAATTGCATCCATGGAGCAGTCTCTTATCGATGGAGGTGTCCCTGTAGAGCATATTCAGTCCCTTTGCGATGTCCATGTGAAGGTATTTGAGGAAACTCTTGAAAAACAGAAAACGGGGAAAGCATTACCCGGGCATCCGGTTCATACATACAGAGCGGAGAATAAACATCTTAGGATCCTGATAAAAAGGATTAAGAAGGATGTAAAGAAGGTTGTAAAAGGAAAAGAACGTAGTTCGTTTGAATCTTTACTAACTGAATTAAAAGAAGTTGAGATTCATTATCAGAGAAAAGAGAATCAGCTATTCCCTTTTCTTGAAGCTGTGAATTTTACAGGACCTTCAAGAGTAATGTGGGGTAAGCAGGATGAAATAAGGGTCATGTTTAAAGATATAGATTCTGCCTACAAGGCAGAATCTATGAAATTATTAAAAACACATGTTACAAGGTTGGTTAAGGCTCTAACGGGTATGATTTTTATGGAAGAAAAGATACTTTTTCCAACAGCCATGAGAAAATTACCCGAAGATTCATGGAAACAGATAAGAAGAGGTGAAAGTGCAATTGGCTATGCCTGGATAAAACCAGGTAATCTTTGGGACCCTAATGTTGTTAAAACCGGAATACCTGATTTTACAAAGATAGCTGCAGAGGCAAGAAAAGTAAGACGAGAGGAATTCTCTGCTGATAAGGGTAATGATTCAACAGGAAAAGACAGTGACAGAATAGAGGCAGGACAGATACCTCTGGATGTAGGTGGTTTGACAGGTAAACAGTTAAATATGATGCTTAAGGTCTTGCCTTTGGATATAAGTTTCATTGATGAAAATGACAGAGTTCTATATTACTCCCAGGGAAAGGAAAGAATGTTCCCCAGAAGCCCTGGAATAATCGGCAGAACTGTACAAAATTGTCATCCTCCAAAGAGCGTACATATAGTTCAAAAGATTATCGATAGTTTTCGAAATAATGAAAAAGATGAAGCGGAATTCTATTTTACAATGAATGGACGGTTTCTTCATATTAGATACTTTCCAATTTACGATGAAAATGGTGAGTACAGAGGCGTAATAGAAGCAAGTCAGGATATTACGGGCATAAGAGCTCTTGAAGGAGAGCAGAAATTACTGGACTGGTAGTTATCTTATCCAGTCTTCAACAGACAATTCTTCTATCCTGATAAATCATCCCAAATTCGCAACTGAAGCTCTTTTGGAATAGCTTCTTTGTTAGTTTTGTAAATTCTACTGGCTTCATAAGCCAATCCGTTTTCCAAAACTATTAATATTTCATTATTAATAGATCTTCTTTCCATGAGGATAATTGTTTTATTTTAACGACGGTTATACTCATATGCTTTATGTGAACCTGAGGCGAACTTACAAAAGCCATCACCCCAGGGAAAATGAAATGTTTGTGGAAATTGATGATAAATACTTAAAGCGATTAAACGAGTTTAAGGAACAGCCTGAGAAGCAGAAGGACGTACGGGAGAGGTCGAGGATGGGGAAGAAGAGGTGGGCAGAGAAAAACCGGACAAAAGAGATAGACGAATGATAGCTTCTTGCAGTAAAAT
>JAUVLL010000360.1 GCA_030600745.1 Spirochaetaceae bacterium
TCATCACAGCAATAGAAAACTTGTTCCCCTCGCATGGGGAGTTAACGGCGCTGCTTCTGTAATAGCAGTGCCTCTGTCCACTTTACTTATGATAAGCTATGGTTCAGGGTTTGTGGCGATAATAGCCTTCCTACTCTACGGGGCTGTGCCTTTTGCTTTAAAGCTATTTAGGGAATAAAACTGCCTGATACTGCCGGATGTCAGGTGTAAATACTCAGAGGGAACAGAGGAATTATAATCGTCTTATTTTAAAAACTTTTAAAAAATCTTTAAAATTATGCTTTTCCTTCTTGACATCTTTTCCCGAATAATACATTTTGTATAAAACATACACACGTGTGTATGTTAATGGAGGAATTGTATCAATATTACAATTAAAGATATTGCAAAAATGGCAGGTGTAAGCCATTCAACTGTATCCAGAAGTCTTAATAACAGCCCCAGGGTAAAACAGGAAACCAAAGATAAAATCAGAGAGATAGCTGAGAAATTTGATTTTGAATTCAATGCAGGTGCCCGGAGTCTTAGTACCAGGAAAACTGGTACTGTAGGTATCATTCATCCGGAGTTATACAACGATTATAGTGGTTCTATTTTCAGTAATTCTCTTATATTAGAGGTGATGAAGTGTCTGGATCGAGCTGGTATAGATTCTATCTCTGTTTTTTCGGAAAATCGTGAAAATTCATCCAGCAATATACGGCGTCTGACCCGCCAGCAGAAGGTAGATGCTTTTATTATTATTGATTCTCTGGTATCGATGGAAGACTGGAAATTTATTTCAAAGTTTGGTATTCCAACTATACAGCTCCACTACAGACCAAAAAATAAACCTCCGGAAGCAATAAATTATATATACAGTGATAATTTTATCGGTAGCTGCATGGCAACTGATTATCTTATTGAACACGGTTGTACAACTGTTATGTGTATTACTATAAAATCGGAACATCCTGAGATTCTTGACAGGTTGGAAGGTTTTATAAGTTCCATGAAACAGCATAATCTTGTAGTTGATAAAAACCTTATCTTTGAAGAAGAATGTACGTTATTTAATGGTGAAAAGGTTATTAGAGAAAATATAGACAAACTTGATAAGATTGATGGTATTTTTGTCCATGCAGATATTATGGCTCTTGGAGTTATAAAAGAACTGGGAAAACTGGGTTACAGGGTTCCGGAGGATATAAGGGTTATAGGATATGATGATATTGAACTTGGCACCTATTTTAATCCAAAGCTTACTACTATTCATCAGCCTAAAGAGATACTTGCTGAAAAAGCATGTACCAGATTAAAAGAGATTATGGGCTATAGCCCGGATTCAGGAGAGATCCTTCAGGAAATTGTATCTCCCTATCTTGTTGAGAGGGAATCATAATGGAGTCAGACAGAATAAATTTGGTTGGTTTTGTTAACTGTTAGAGTTGGCAAATTATTATAATCCACTTTTTGGGTGGGAAAAAGAAAAAGGAGAAAAAAATGAAAAAATTAGTTGTACTTGTTTTACTTGTTGTTCTTGCAGGAACTGTTTTTGCAGGTGGTGCAAAGGAAGGAGATTCTGAAAAGGGTGTAGAGATTACTCTTATGCAGAATAAACCTGAGATTGATGCAATGCTCAAAGACTATGCTGCAGTCTGGGGTGAAAAAACCGGAAACACAGCAGTAATTAAATCTGTTGGTGGAAGTTCCTCCATTACTCTTGGTCAGCAGCTTCGAGCTGACTATGCTGCAGGTGATATGCCCGACATTTTTATTATTGCAGGTGTAGAGGATTATAAGGAATGGGAAGGGGTAATTCTGGACCAGTCAGGTGAAGCATGGACAAAAGAAACCTCTGTTGCTTTCAAAATGAATGGTAAAACCTATGGATTTCCCGTAGCAGTTGAAGGATGGGGAATGGCTTACAATGCAGATATGCTTAAAAAAGCCGGGATCGATCCTTCTTCTCTGGTTAACTATGCAGGGTTTAATGCTGCTTTTGAAAAACTTGATATCATGAAAGCTGAACTTGGCATTGATTCTGTAGTTTCCATGGCTGCAGGTCCTGAAATGGGCTGGGTTACTGCTCATCATAACTTTAATTCACTACTTTCAAATGGAGAAAAATATGGTGATCTTTCTGTAGTAAACGATCTTCTTGCAGGCAAAGTGGATGCAAAGAGACTATCTGAGTATGCCGACTGGGTGGAGCTGCTTTTTATGTATGCTGACAAAGCTGTACTTACAACAGGAAACTACGACTCACAGGTTGGCGCTTTTGCTACCGGCAAGGCAGCTTTTCTTCACCAGGGAAACTGGACAGATCCTAACATGGCAGCAGCAAATGCTACCTTCGAGATGGCTTTCGCTCCCCATGGTTCAATGCATGCAGCAACAGATGGTATCTTTGTAGCAGCTCCCTCATTTTATGTAATTAACAAAGATTCAAAAAATGTTGAAGCAGCAAAGGCATTCCTGAACGATATGGTATTTACCAGTGAAGGTCAGGACTTTATGGTTAACAAAGCAGGTATGATCCCTGCCTATGCAAATGTTAAACTGAATCCTGCAGGACAGCTTTCCAAATCTGTTCAGAAATGGGCAGCTGATGGTAAGGTTTATTCCTGGAGCCAGTACTACTTTACAGGTGACTTTAGAGACCTTACTCTTGCGCCTATCTACAACCAGTTTGCAAACGGTTCAATTGACAAAGCTAAATTTATTGAACTTATGACAGCTGCATTTAAGGGACTCAAGTAAGTATTATTTATTATTCCGGGTGGATTTTCTGCCCGGATTTTTTTTTAACTATTACTATGCTATTATGGAATTACAGGGGGAGATCAAGATGAAGAAGGGACGTGAAAATACTTTGATATTCTGGGTTTTTTTGGCTCCGGTTCTATTTGCATTTGCAATGGTCATAGTAATAC
>JAUVLL010000328.1 GCA_030600745.1 Spirochaetaceae bacterium
TTGGATTGGCATTAGGACCTGATATTGTTTATACCAGAGTTAAAGATGGTAATGAAGTATATATACTCGCGAAAGAAAGGTTGTCTGCGTATTATAAAGATCCTGGTGATTATGAAATTATTGAAGAACTTACAGGAAAGGAACTCGAAGGTACAAGCTATGTGCCCTTATTCCCCTATTTTAAAGAGTTTGATAAGCAGAATGCCTTTAAAACTCTTGTTGCTGATTATGTAACAGTACAGGATGGAACCGGTATAGTTCATACAGCACCTGGTTTTGGAGAAGATGACTATAATGTTATGAAAAATACAGGAATTCCTGTTGTCTGTCCAATTGATGCTGAATGCCGGTTTACCGATGAAGTCCCTGATTATAAGGGAGTATTTGTAAAAGATGCAGATAAGGCAATAATTAAAAGGCTGAAGGACGAAGGTAAACTGGTAAAAAGAGAAAATTATCTTCATAGTTATCCCTTTTGCTATCGAACAAAAGAACCTCTTATCTACAGAGCAATCTCATGTTGGTTTGTAGATATATCCAAAATTAAAGAAAAAATGATTGCTGCAAATAATCAGGTAGATTGGGTGCCTTCCCATATAAAAACAGGAAGGTTTGGTAAGTGGCTTGAAGGTGCAAGGGACTGGGCAATAAGTAGAAATCGTTACTGGGGTAATCCAATACCCATATGGAAGTGTGATGGTTCCGATTATATGGAAGTTATTGGTTCCAGGGAAGAACTTAAAGAAAAGTCCGGGGTAATGGTTGATGATCTGCATAAACATTTTGTTGATGAAATAACATGGCCCAGTCCTGACGGTAAGGGAACCATGAGAAGAATTCCCGATGTCCTTGACTGTTGGTTTGAATCAGGAGCCATGCCTTATGCACAGGTGCATTATCCCTTCGAGAATAAAGAATGGTTTGAAAATCATTTTCCGGCAGACTTTATTTCTGAAGGGCTGGACCAAACCAGGGGTTGGTTTTATACATTAACTATACTTGCGGCAGCCCTTTTCGATAAGCCTGCTTTTAAGAATGTAATTGTAAACGGTCTGGTTCTGGCAGAAGATGGTAAAAAAATGTCTAAATCTGAGAGAAACTTTTCAGACCCTAAAGATATAATTGATACTTTTGGGGCTGATGCACTGCGGATGTTTCTTATGAATTCTGCTGTTGTAAAAGGAGAGGACCTTAAATATTCTGATGAAGGAATTAAAGATGTTCTTAAAGGGTTTATAATCCCTTTCTGGAATGCGTATAGTTTTTTTGTAACCTATGCCAATATCGATGATTTCAAATCTGATGGTGTACCAAAGGAACCGGATAATCCTCTTGACAGATGGATACTTTCAGAGGCTGAGTCCCTGATATCTGAAGTTACAGAACAACTTGACAGGTATGATCTTTCCAGAGCTTTAGGTTATATTGTTCGATTTGTAGATCTGCTTAATAACTGGTATATAAGACGATCCCGAAGAAGATTCTGGCGATCTGAGAACGATGTCGATAAATTACAGGCATATGAAACACTTTATTCAGTACTTATGACTACTATTCATGTGGCTGCTCCTTTTGTACCTTTTATTACTGAAGAAATTTATCAGAATTTAAAAACAGAGAGTATGCCCGAATCTCTCCATCTTTCAGATTATCCAGTCGCAAATAGTGAAATTCGTGATCTGGAGCTGGAAAAAAAGATGGAAATAACAAGACAGGCCGTTTCAATGGGCAGGGCTCTTCGAAGTATTCATTCCCTTAAAATCAGACAGCCTCTTAAATCCTTATATATTGTTACAAGAGATACAAAGGAAAGAGCCGTCCTTAGGGAAATGGAAGATATCATAATTGAGGAACTGAATGTTAAGGATGTAATATTTAAAGAAAATGAAGAAGACCTTGTTGAATACAAAGCTAAAGCTAATTTCAAAGTTCTTGGAAAAACCTTAGGTAAAAACATGAAGGCTGCAGCAGAAAAAATTGAAGAGCTTTCCATGATGGAGATTCAAAGCCTTCTGGATGGTGCAACTCTTCATCTTGATTATGATTCAGGAGAACTTGAGCTTAAAGAGGAAGGAATTGTTATTCAGAGATTTGAGAAAGAGAATCTGAAGGTCCTTAATGAGGGATCCCTGACTGTTGGACTGGATAGTGAAATTACCGAAGAGCTTCTTCAGGAAGGTACGGTACGTGATATTGTGCGCAGTATTCAAAATCTTCGAAAGGAACGAAATCTTGAAGTTACCGATAGAATTAACTTAAAACTATCAGGATCAGATTGGTTAAAGGTTGCGGTTGATTCTTTTAAGGAACATCTTCTTACAGAAACTTTGGCCGATAATCTTGTATGGGAAAAAACAGAGAAATCTGTAGAGCTTAACTGGGGTGATGTTAATTGTTTTATAGATCTGTCAAGAGTTAACCAGGTGTAGATTTTAATGATACAATTTTATAATTACAGACTGAAAATATTTGTTATTTTTATGCTTGTCAGTTATGCCTTCACATTTACCGGATGCCGTACAGGCCCCGATTTTGCTGTGCAGAATTATCCGGGGGTAATTGCAGATGACGGTAAGCTGCTGGTTCATTTTAATCTTTCAAGGGATAGTATTATTTTGAATAAATTTATATCCAGGTATTCTGTAGAATATCTGTCATCTGTAATCGATAGAACAGAAAGACTTTCTTTGTCGATTGACAGTCTGGGGTCAGATTCAAAATTTACTATACTGGCAGAGGGAAACTATCCAAAAACATTTGCAAATCTTGCCATCGGTAGAGAAGAAAACTGGATTAAACATAAAGATAATTACATCTGGTGGGAGAATAGAGTAGAAAAGAGTTATGTTTCTGTTCCAACAAGATCTGTTGCTTTAATTTCCAATAGTGATATACATACCGGGTTATCCTATATCGAGTCGGGAAATAGAAATTTTATTCCGGAGTATGTGAAAACTGAATTTGACCAGGCAGCGGTAATAATTTATTCACATTCTCCTGCTTTAAAGTTATATGAATCCCTGAATATACCTGATGAAAAAATGTCAGTGCAGGAACTCTTTTTTGTTATTCGAAAAGATGGTGATGATTACAGTATTTCAGGAGTACTTGAATTTTTAGATGAATCTGATGCTAAAATATTTTCCACTGTTTTAAAATTGGGTTTACTCCTTAAGCTTAAGGAAACAGGTAAGACTTCTGTTATGAAAATAGTTCATGATGGACATATTGAAGCTGTAAAGAACAGTATTATCATTGATAATATTTTACTCAATCCTGAGGAGATTATTGAACTAACAGCTGGAAGCAGCAGCAGTTTACAGGGAAACTAGTATGAAAATAGGTATAGTGGATTATGATGCAGGTAATCTAAGGAGTGTTGAAACTGCCCTGAAATATTTGGGTGCAGATTATTTTATCTCAAG
>JAUVLL010000223.1 GCA_030600745.1 Spirochaetaceae bacterium
AAACAGGGAAGCAGGTCTTGAAGATATAATAAAAAACAATATTAAAGACAGATTCCAGCAATTAATTGATGACAAAATTGATGAAAATAGAATTCTTGCAGAAACAGCAATACTTTTAATGAAATATGGTATCGGGGAAGAACTTTCCCGTCTGTCAAGCCATCTTGAACAGTTCTGTAATACTCTTCACAGAAAACAACCAGTGGCAAAAAAGCTTGATTTTCTTTGTCAGGAGATGAACCGGGAGATAAATACCATAGGTTCAAAGAGTAATCTTTTAGAGATCAGTCAGGCCGTGATTGAAGCTAAAGAAGCAGTAGAAAAGATAAGAGAGCAGTTAAGAAATGTTGAATAATATTAAAATTGCAATCTCCGGCAGAAGCGGATGCGGGAATACCACTGTAAGCAGAATGGTAGCGGATAAATTAAACCTGAAGTTTATAAATTATACGTTCCGTACTATGGCAGAGGAGAAAGGTATAAGTTTTGATGCAGTTAGAAAACTGGCAGAGGAAAGTAACTCTATAGATATGGAACTGGATAAAAAACAGGTATATCTTGCTGCTGAAGGTAATTGTGTTTTGGGATCAAGACTTGCAATATGGATGATTGATGATGCAGATCTTAAGGTTTATTTAACAGCTTCTTCATCGGTCAGGGCAGGAAGAATAGCAAATCGTGAAAATAGTATACTGGAAGAGAAAATTGCAGAAACGGAGGATCGGGATCAAAAAGACAGTGCAAGGTACAAAAAAATATATGCTATTGATACGAATGACTATTCCTTTGCAGATATTGTAATAGATACAGAAAAAAATAATGTGAATGGGGTTGTTGATATAATTCTCACAGCTGTGGAATCTTTACATTAGTGAAGAAACCTGATACAGTACACCGACTTAAGCCCGTAAGGAGATTAATTGATGAGTATTCCTTTAGATATTCTTATCAGTAAAGATAAAAATGCCTATACAATGACATGTGCTATTATTAAGAGAGCAGACCAGATTACTACTTCAGGTGAAGATATTGAAATCACAGGGAAAGGGAAAAAAGTTGTTACAGAATCCATATCTCAGATTCTAAATGAAAAAGTAGAATATAAATTAGAAGAATGAAGATAATACTTCTGTTTGGCCCAACAGCAGTCGGGAAAACAGAACTTATTTCAAACCTGTTTAAAAAAAATTATGAAATTATCAATGCTGACTCAATGCAGGTATACAAGGCGCTCAATGTAGGTACAGCAAAACCTGCCAGTGAGCTTCTGGACAGGATACGTCATCATCTTATTGATATTCGTTCCCCTAAAGAGCAGTTTCATGCTGGAGATTTTGTGAGACTTGCAGATAAAATTGCCATAGAGATAACAGAAAGAGGTAATATTCCTGTTATTTGCGGAGGTACAGCTTTTTATTTCAAAAGCTATCTCTTCGGTCTCCCTGATGTCCCTGAAATTGATAGTAGTGTACGGGAAAAACTGCAGTTTGAACTAAAAAAGAATGGACCTGGATATCTTTATAGTGAGCTGAAAAAAATAGATCCTGTTAGAAGTGAAAAGCTTCATCCAAATGATGAATACAGGATTCTCAGAGCTCTGGAGGTTGCCCGCGGAAGTGGAAAGCTTCAATCTGATTTTATTCCTGGTGATATCCTGCGTAAGGGGATAGAACCTCTTATTCTGGGGCTGCGAAGAGACAGACCGGAATTGTACAACAGGATTGATCGGCGTGTAGACGGGATGTTTGAAGCAGGTCTTTTTAACGAAATAAAAAGATGTTTTAAAACAGATTTATTGGAAAGTGATCCTGGAATGAGGGGTATAGGATACAGGGAATTTTATTTAATGAACAGAACGGGTGAATTTACAATTTCAGATATTCGGGACATTGTAAAAAGAAATTCACGACGTTATGCAAAAAGACAAATGACTTTTTTTAAATCACTGCCTGATGTAAAATGGTTTCATCCGAATGACGCGGATTTGATTCGGGATGAGATTGCCGGGTTTTTGAATGCGCTGTAGGGGTTGAATGTCCCTACGGTTTTTCACCAAAAACAACCGCGGTAAAGGTCTCTATCTGTGTTTCCGGGTCTTTCCAGCAATCTTCCCACATGCCTGCCTTGCGACATGTTTGTGTTAAAAATTCTTCTCTGTCCCATCCCTGTTCTGTAGGAACCTGAGGAAGAAGAACTCCGGAGTTATAACCATTTTTCATAATTATGCCGTGTTTACCGACTACGATTTTATCAGGTGATGATATTTCAAGAGGAGATAATACTGATATTTCTATATCAATCATCTCTAATTCTTCTAAGGTTACACTGGGAAATCTTGGATCACGGAAGGCACTTTCTCCTGCGAGAATCCTGATATCTTCAATAAGTGCTTCTACTGGGAGAATGTGACCTATGCATCCTCTCAATCGCCCATTAATATGGAGGGTCACGAAAGATCCGAGTGGTGTTTTTATTTTTTCAGTACCGGCTGAAAATATACCTTGTCGATTTTCCAGATGTGATTTAATACTCTCCCGTGCAGTAGCCAATAGAATTGTTTTTTCATTTTCTGTAAGTGAAAACTCCATTATTCTTCTCCTTCTCTAAGTGAAAATGCTCCAAAACATACACGTTTTTTCCCGGGTTCTGAATTCTGACCATATTGCATATCCAGCATATCTATTAAAATTTTATTGTTGAAAACTTTTAATACAGCCAACAGACAATCAGCACTGCATGCACCAATTTCTCCCTCATTAAGCATATCCGGTAGTGATTCCCATTGGTCACTGTTGTTAAGCAGAGAAATAAACCGGTCAGTTTCTTCTCTTGTTTCTTCTTCTGTATTGTAGGATGAGCTGCTGGAAGAGACAACGAAAAGAGTTTTCTCCAGTTTATTATTTAAAACTGCACTCAGTGAGTCTGCCAGCTTATTAGTTAAGGAAACTGAGGACTTACCTGTCAGGATAGGGAGTATTTTTGCATCCGGCCATAGATATTTAATAAAAGGTAGTTGAACTTCAATGGAATGTTCTTCAACATGCGGTATGTTGTCAAATTTAAATATTTTACCGCTTTCTGCAAGCTTTGTAAGAAGTTTCCGGTCAACTTGCAGATCTCCCAGGGGAGTTGCATAGGATGTAAATTGGGGTAGAAAAACAGCTTTTCCCGGTTCTCTGTGGACCCTGCTAAGGATAACAATCGTTTC
The DNA here is from genome assembly GCA_030600745.1 of Spirochaetaceae bacterium. Lineage (GTDB taxonomy): Bacteria > Spirochaetota > Spirochaetia > B11-G9 > B11-G9 > JAJRQE01. Next base: position 3,209 of record JAUVLL010000223.1, read on the forward strand.
AATATCTCTTTTTTCTACTAAACTATATGCGGATGCCATAATTTGCCCGCAGTGAGCCCATCCTGCATGGGGGGATACGATTGCCTTTACAGGAGCAGCTTCCTTATTATTGGGGGGGGAGAATGTTTTACTCTCTTCCAGAAGTGATTTTATTCTTTTTTTCAGTTCATTTTTCAGCCCTGGATAAAAAATAAAATTAACTGTCATTTCCCGTTCTGAATTATCTTTCTTCATTCCTGTCCCTGCCTAATAATCTGTTTAACCGTTTCTCATCAAGAGTTATGGAAAGGTTTTTTTCATTTGTTGGTAGAACTGTACCTTTTTTCCCGTCTTTGGCTCTCCTTAAGTGTTTTACCTGTGTATAGTAGAGGTCTGCTTTACCTCCTCTTTTAGCCTTTGAGAAAAATACTGCCAGGTTCCCGGCATCCAGAAGTGTTTCCAATGGTATACTTTTCCCACGGACAATTTTAATAAAAATATACCCTCCGGGGTAATCTCTTGTGTGAAGCCAGTAATCATTACCACGGACAAATTTTCTCAGGAGCAGATCATTTTCTATTGCTGTTCTACCTGCAAGTATAGTGAAATTTCCAGATTGAAACTGAAGTCCGGGAATCTTTTCCTTTTCTTTAAGATGAACTTGTTTAGGTGTTTTTGCAAGGTAATCTTTGAGTTTTGAGAGTTCATTTTCTGAATTTTCTGTTTTTAAAAGCCTGTCTTTATCTGTTTTTATAAGTTCAAGGTTTCTTTTTAAATTATTTATCTCTTCTACTATATTATTTAATCCGGATTTTGCTTTTTTATATTTGGAAAATAACTGTTCACTGTTCTCCACAGGACTTAACATAAGATCAAGTTTTATTTCAATAAGGTTATTATCATTAAAATAATTTTCTGTTTTCAGAGAAAGATCCCCTTTATGGATTTTATATATATTTGCCTTAACAATTTCTGCCTGTTCTCTGTACTGTTCATAATTCTCATAGCTACTCAATCTTGACTGTAAATCTGACAGGGCTGATTCTGTCTGGGATTCTTTGGATATCAGGATATTTTCAACTCTGGCTCTTAATGTTACGAGTTCTCTGTTTGACTCAATTTCTTTGTAATATTTTTCTATAAATTCATTAAAACTGTATTTCCTGTTATATTTTCTTATTTCAAATGCTTTCTTTTCGCTTTTTGCCTGAATTGTTTCCTCAGGAAAGTAGATGCCTCCGGTAATTTCATTCTGCCTCGGCCTCCGGTAAAATGCATCCAGTATGGTATGTGATAAATCTGTTACTATAATATTTGATGCACCACCCCAAAGACGGATATAGATAAATGTTTCTTCCTCGCTGTTAGGTTGCATAGGCGAGCAGCCAACTTGTTGGCGACCAGCCTTTAGAATAATAAGTTTAACTATTCTGTCTCTATTTAATTGAACTGCACTGGTTATCCGGCCACCACTAATTCTGGAACGCAGAAATTGTGCAAATCGCTGTAGAACAACCTTTCCGGGATTATTCCCTGTAAGCCTGTGAATTCTGACATTTCCCTGATTAAGATTGACAAGAAGTGGAAATCCATTTCCAGGTTTGTATAGATCAAGTAACAGGCTTTTAAAGTCAGGCTGCCTTATTTTTTGGATAAGTGCCCCTGTAAGGTTTAATTCTTCAAGAATAAGATCAATTTCTTTCCAGTTAAGGGACACCTCTAGTTACCCTGGATTGCTTTTAAGAGCTCAAGAAAAACTATCATATCTTTCTTTTCTCCAATTGTTATCCGTACAAAATCTTCAATACCACGGTGTCCAAAGTAACGTACCAGAATCCCTTTATCTTTCAGTTCCTCATAGATTTTCAGGCCTGGAATGTTGTTTTTTCTTATAAAAATAAAGTTTGCCTGGCTGGGAAGAATATCCCATCCCATAGTTTTAAGAACATTGACAGTAAACTTTCTTGTTTCTATGATTCTGGTTCTGTTCATATTAAAATAATCCACATCTTCAATTGAAATCTTTGCAGCATTTTGTGCAATTGCACCCAGAGGGTATGAGTTAAATGAATTCTTCACTGTGTTAAGAGCTGATATTAAAATTTCACTTCCCATGGCATAGCCTACTCTTAAACCTGCTAGAGATCTGCTTTTTGAAAAAGTTTGGACAATCAATAAATTGTCGAATTCAGTTACAAGCTCAACTGCAGATTGTCCTCCGAAATCAATATACGCTTCATCAACAATCACAACCCTGTTGCTGTGAACTTTTTTCATAAGGCGTTTTATTTCTGATGATTCAAGATATGTCCCTGTCGGGGCATTTGGATTTGGAAAAATTATTCCGCTGTAATCATCTTCAGATATATAGGAGTTAATGGAAATTGAGAAATCTTTCTCAAGGGGTATTCTTTTAAACGGGATATCATAAAACCCACAGTAAACAGGATAAAAGCTGTACGTGTGCTCCGGAAAGAGCAGGGAACCCCTATTCTCATCAAAAAAGGCATAAAAGCAGAAAGAGAGCACTTCATCAGAACCATTTCCGACAAATATCATAGAAGAGGGAAGATTATAATATTCACCGATTGCATTTTTGAGTTTTTCTGATGATGGATCCGGATAGAGCTTTAAAATATCAGAATCTACTTTCTTCAGGTATTCTTCCACCATTG
>JAUVLL010000263.1 GCA_030600745.1 Spirochaetaceae bacterium
AACCCCGCCAAATCCGTTGTTAATACAGTAAACAACAAAATTGTCCCAGTTTTCCCCGGCCCACACTTTTATTATCACGTTATCAGATGACTTATCAAGTATCTCAATACCTTTGATATTTTTATTCTTTTCTTCTGCATATTTCAGCATCTCTTTTGATTTATCCAGTCCCATCCATTCAATATTTTCTTTTGAATAATATTCACTCTGGGTTTTAAGATAAGTACCGGTTCCGCAAGCTAAATCTAATACTCTAATCCTGTTTTTGTGCTTTTGTAATATTTTCTCTATTTCTTCATCAACACCCTTTGCTCTAATCGGGTTCTTATCATAATTTGGTGCTATATTGGCATAATTGGTTTGCACTTATCATCTCTCCCGGTCTTTATACTAAATATCATCAACACCTTCAGGCATTTACTGCATGAGATTATTCCCTATTTCCTTATCCATATTTCGAATTCGGGAATAGTAATCAGTCATTTCTCTGTCCAGCTGCTCGGGGTACTTATAACCAAGACTGCTTCCGACAATCTCTGCCAGCTTCCTGAAGAGGGCAAGCGCCTTGAAAAAAGCCTGCCAGTTCTCTTCTATATCTGCTCCGGTAAAAGTAGACTCATACTCCTTCCAGGTTTCGATATTAAGATATCGTTTGAACATTTTACCATAGATTCCGGTACTTACAGACCAGTCATTCTCCAGACCAATGTACCACTCGATAACAGTCTGCAGAAAAGAATATCGAAGAATATTATCAAACATATATTTTGCAAAAGGCAGCTCGTCCCGCCAAAGGTGCTTTGGAACATATGCTGCATTCCACCAGAATTCATGGGCGAGAGTGTCGTACTCCTCCCGGGATGGTTTCCTGATGAAGTTCTTTGAAAAAGTCGGTTCCCTGAGACCCACTGTCATATTGTCCTTGTCCAGAAGAACCCTGTATCCATCTTCGTAGGCGTCCGGCTTAATAATCTTCTGCTCCGAAATCTGGAAATCGATCCGTTCGCCGTCCTTAAAGAGAACAAGTCTTGTTATCCATTCTTTGCTAAATGTAGATCGTGGTCTAAAAGGCCAGCGAACCATAATAGGACCGAAGGTATTCAACCACTGATCATCCTTCCGGAATGGCTCAAGGTCAGCAACATAGAGCTCGATGTCATAGTCTGACAGGAAGTCTGTTTTCTGTTCAGGGTGGACTCGTGAACTGGTCAGGACTGCAGCCCGGATCAGGTCATTCTTCTGCGCCCATATATTAAATTGTCTAAGGACTTCTTCTTCTGTTCTCAAAGGTAATCTCCTCCGTTGGCTTAAAAGCAGCCCGAAGACTGTTTTCCCTGATTGTATCAAAATCTTTTTCTGTAAGTTTAAAAGTTTTTTGAACTAGTTCAAACTCATGATTGATATTGCAGCATAAGGGGCCGGGATCATCCGTATTGATGCTGAAACTTATACCTTCTGCGAGTGCATGCTTTAACGGATGGTCCTCTATTTTTTTATACTTAGTCAGATAAAGGTTGCTCGTAGGACAGAATTCCAGATGAATGGAATTCTCTTTGATGTGTTTGACAAGAACAGGATCTTCGAAAGCTGCAAGACCGTGACCAATTCGATCGGCGTATCCATATTCAAGTGCCTCCCATATGAACTGAGGACCTTTCCACTCCCCGGCATGAATTTCAATTCCCAGTCCTGCTTTTTTGAACTCACTGAATATATCAGTATAAGGCTTTACAGTATTTTCTTCTTCAAGTCCTGCGACCGCCACTCCGCATATAAGTCCCGCCTCTTTTACACGTAAAAGTCTGTTCAGGAGTAATTCCATTTCCCTGCGATTAGAAGTTCTTCCGAATGCAATAAGAAATTCGATTCGGTATCCATCTCCACCGATCCTGTCAGCGGATTCTCTGAATTCCTTATATAATTCAATTTGCCGATCAATATCCTCGTGTTGAAAAGTGAAACCTGATAACATGATCTCTGAGTATATGACATTATGCTGTTTCGACTTTACCAAATAGAGTTCAAGTAGCTTCAATAGGAATTCCCCATTATTGGATACAATCGAATCAATATAAGGTCCATAATTCTCCAACCAGTCCTGAATAGATCCAATTGGACAAAGTTGTTCCAGCCCTGTTATCAGTTTTTTATATTTTTCAATAGGTTGTAATCCCGTCAGGATATGTTGATTAAGCAACTGATCAACATGGCAGTGGAGTTCAACTTTTTTTATATCCTGAATGTTCATTATTGTATTATACTTTTACGGCCAATATAATAAATCCGCCTGCCACATATGCCCTTTCATGGTTCCAGCTCCCTGGGGGTGCTTTAAAATCCTGTTGCCGGGACCAGGGCTCTTCATAGACACGCTTGATTAAAAATCCTGAGTCAAGAAGACCGTTGAAAATGTCATCCATATAGTTGCGAAATTCAATGCCGCCGTCATCCCGCTGTTCAACTTTCTCACTATAGGGAGTACTGATGCAGTATTGCTTCCCATTCCAGTTCATGGAAAACGTGGCCGGGTTCCCATGGACAACCCTGTAGGTACCATGGGGCCTCAACACTCTTGCGACTTCGGAATAGACCTTTCGAATATCTGGTGTATAGGCTGTTGAATTGGCCTGAAAGACAAGGTCAAAAGAATTATCATTCAGGCACGAAAGATCACGCATATCAGCATTAAATGTACTTACATCGTATCCATAATGCAGGGCCGCTTTCCTGTCTCCCTCAAGCTGGCCCTCGGCCAGATCAACGACAGTGACCCGTGCGCCAAGAAGACTGAATACAGCGGACTGCTGCCCGCCCCCGGATGCAAGACATAAAACATCCTTACCCTCAATGTCTGCCAATATGCCGGCCGGATAAATACAAGTCATTGGTTCCGGTAAAAACTCATGTTTACCATCTGCGTATTCACGCAGTAGAGAGAGATCCATTTCCAGCCATGGGATAGTGTAACCACATCCCTTCTTTACTTCCTCTTCCCACAACCTCTGATTGGCAATGGCCGCTTCATCTCTGATGTTCATCTCTTATCCTCTGTTAATACCAAGATCTGATAAGTTATTCATTACATATCTATCCTTTCACTGATTGTGAATTACTGCAAGACCGGCTGGAGGTACATCAAACCGATGGACTCCGCAGTTAAAATCTATCAGATAACGGTTTTCTTCGGTACCGGTGCATGAATATATTACAACCTCTCTCTCCCCTCCCGGTATAGTCATATCAAGAAAGATGGAGCCATGAAACGTACCATTTACCAGAACCAGATTCCCGGGGATCCCGCGGTTAAGCTGCAATAACTGTCTACCATAAAAGGCAATAATCATTTGCTCATTATTGTAAGATCTTACAGCCGAATAGAGGTTTCCAGGGTCCAGGGGTTCGAGAGCCCCTTCCATCAGAAGTTGTTGGTACTTCCTCCAGAATTGAATATAGAATAGAACCATCTGCTTATGAGCATGAGGAAGTTTATCCAGACGCATAGAAACCTGCGGTACAGAAAACAGAGTATGGACAAACTGCATTGCTGCGTTTTCTACAGTGTCTGAGGGATTCCACATGAGCATGTCAGAATGGACTGGAGTACTTCCTGAAAGTAATCTTAGATCAAGTGTTCTGATCCTGTTCCCATGATAATCTCCGGGGACATCAATTGCCCGAAGCATGTTTGCATACTTTTTCATTGAGGGACCGATGTATGACTGCCTGAATTCGATGAGAACATCCGGGTTAGTACTACGAAGCTTGTTGTAAATATCATGAAGTAACTTTTCAATGGCGTCTGAAAGGGACTGTATATCCCATCCAGGATCCATGGCAGATCTATTTACTTCATGGAGTTCTTTATTTTGAAGAGACTCTTTCTGAAAAGTATCAATAAAATCCAGCTTGAATCCATCAATAGAATAGGTGGAGGCCAGTTTCAGAACTCTGCCTATCAGATACTCCCTCACCTCAGGAAATCTTGGATCCAGAATAAACCAGTCATTAGCCCCATCCTGTCTTAATACCTTATCCTTCAACCACGAGTATGCCTTTGCGTGTATCCCGATAAAAGGAAGAGCAATCCAGAGCAGGTATTTTAAACCCAGATTGTGGACCCTGTTTACATAGGTTGTGAAATTGGGGAATTTTTCAGGATTAACTTCCCAGTCTCCACAAAAGGCATATCCACGACTGACATCTTCAGTCTGCCACCCATCATCAACAATCAGAGTTTCAAATCCAAAATCCTTAGCAATGCGGCTTTGCACCTCCAGCCTCTCCTCGGATAACTCCTGATGGAAACTGTACCATGTTGAGTAAACAGGTAACCGGGCATGTGCAGGTATAGAAACAGGTTTATACTGTCCAACTCCCTCCAACCAGGTTCCTGCATCAGTAATTGCCTTGAACCAGGGGACTGGACGGGTATCAATTCGGAGGATTTCTGCAAATTCTTTTATGGGAACATCCGGTTCATTGAACAATTCAACTGAACATCTGATTCCAGCTTTTTCCTCAACATAACCGGCAGTTAATGTCGAACTATTTATTACATCAGAAAAAGCAAAGGTTGTTGTATTTTGACCTGAGGCTGAAAAGAGGGAAAAGACAGGCACATTGTTCGTATTATTACATTCTGTCGTAGCAGTTCGCCATTCAGGTGGAATTGATCTGTCGGCATGAACCCCCGGATACCAGAGAAGAGTGGTTCCTAATGCAGGCTCTTCCCAACCGAGAATCAGTGGTGATGGAGAGATCTCTTTCTCAGCGGAGAGTTTAATAGAAACCAGCATAACTCCCCGCTCATCTTTCCTTGAAGTAAGTGCCGCTTTAAATGGCCCCTCTTCACCATAGAGACTTATCCGGCAGCCATCCGCTTCATGATATGCGAGACTTTTTGCTCTATCCACTTCAGTTAATACCTTTAAAGCTTGATCACT
>JAUVLL010000059.1 GCA_030600745.1 Spirochaetaceae bacterium
GAACAGGCAGAGCTGGTAAATCAGGTATAGCAATATCTCTGGTTTCACAGGAAGATAAGCAGCATCTTCAAAGAATTGAAAGATTGTTAAAAAATACTGTTCCTGTCGGGCGTGTAGATAGTTTTAAACCTGTTTTCCCATCAGCTGTAAAAGATAACAGATCTGCAGGAGATAATCATACAGAGAAATCAAATAATCGGGCTACTCATAATAATAAACCAAGGAAATTTAAATCCAAAGGTAAGGGAATGGGGGCCTTTGGTCCCAAAAACAGTGGTCCGGAGAGACGACGCAGACAATCTGCTTAACCGCTCCTTAATCTTGACTTCTCTTTAAAATTGAATAAAATATTAAAGTATCTCTCTATTTGGAGGAATTATGATATCCTTTATTGCAAAGTTGATAGTTGCCCTTAACAGCAATTCCCGGCCATCAGAACTGGCATCCGGAATTGCGTTTGGTTTTCTACTGGCTCTGATACCAGGGGGAAATCTTTTATGGATTGTTATTTTTGTTATTGCATTTTCCCTTAAACATAACATTGCGGCAATGTTTCTAAGTATGGGATTATTCAGGTCATTTATCTCAGTTTTTGATCCACTGCTGGACCGTATTGGAGGAATCTTCCTTGCTTCCCCCTTATTGTATGATTTTTTTACTGCTCTCTATAATATTCCTCTATTGCCCTACAGTAATTTTAATAATTCTATTGTAATGGGTGGTCTTGTTTTAGGAATCATCCTCTGGCTGCCTGTTTTCTTTCTTTTTGTTTTTGCAGTAAAAATCTATAGAAAAAGATTTGCTTCCAGAATTGCAGAAAGCAAGTTTGTAAAGGCCATAAAAAAGGTGCCGATTATTTCCAAATTAACTTCATCTGTACAGAAATTATCGGTACTGGCACCCTAGATGTCAATAGAAGAGGACAAGCGCATATGAAAAAGAATAAAATTCCCGGAATATTTCGGAAAAAATATACCTCAAAGACCCTGAATAAAAAAATTATAAAAAGGTTACATATTCCAAAAGACAGGGAGATGGTTAAGAAACTGTTTAAAGAGAACAGTGACGGGAAAATGGAGATAATCCAGGATATCCCTAAAGAGGTTCTTATACGGCTGAAGCCCCTGGCAAAATCTATTAAGAAGAACAAGGGCATGGTTTCCAGATGGAAGGCTTCTATTCTTATCTTTATTGTTGCAGCAGTACTTGTTTTTAATATTTTTTTTAAAGATAGACTGGTTAAAAATGCTGTAGAATCAGGTCTTGAGTCCGTTTTCAATGCAGATGTAGAAATTAACAGACTTAAACTCTCTCTGATAAAAGGAACTATTTCCTACCATTCACTGGTAATAGCTGATGCTGAAAATACTTCTCGTAATCTGCTGGAAACCGGACCTTCGGAGTTCAGAGTAAATATTGCAGAGCTGCTCAGTAAACGTATCAGGATAGAGGAGATGTCTCTGACTGAATTCAGGTGGGATACGCAAAGAGAAGTCGATGGAGCACTGCCGGGGACTTCCCCGGATGAACAGGAAAGTGATGATGGTAAAACTGGTGGGACACTGGATTTTCTGTCTGTTGGAAGGGATGATATTGATTTTAAAGCTCTTTTAGAGGAGCAGAAGGATAATCTTATATCCCTTAATTTGATCAATCAGGGGAATGAGGAAATTGATGCTGCTGCAGATAAATGGAAGAATACATATACTGAGAAAAATAAGGAAATTGAAATCCTTTCAGAAGACGTTGCATCTTTGAAATCAATCTCAATTAAGGATACAGGATCTATTGCAGAGGGGCAGCTGGCGCTGCAGCAGATTACGGATCTGTATTCCAGGGTTACAGAAACTAAAGCAGACCTTGTTTCACTGCAGGATGATTTTGCAGCTGACAGGAAACATCTTATGGAGATGAATAAACTGGTTGAAACTTCAGTAGATGAGGATATAAGCCGTCTTAGCAGTATGATAAATTTTTCATCCGGAGGAGGGCGGTCACTGGCTTCCTCTGCGGCAGAAAAATATATACGGAACAGATGGAATGATTATTATGAGTACGGCCTTAAGGCCTTGAAAGTTTATGAGAGAATACAGGACAGAAAGCAGGAGGAGTCGGAAGAAAAGAAAGGTTTGCGCCGGGATGCCGGCCGTGTTTTTATTTTTCCCGGTTCGGATAATCCGGTTTTTCTCATAGAACATATTCTTATATCCGGAGGTGATGATAACTCCGGAACTTTGTTTGCAGAAATTCAGTCTGTTTCAAGTGAACCGGATAAACTATCTGAACCTTTGCTGTTTACGGCAGACTGGAAAAGCAACTTATCCGGTATCAGTCTGAATGGTTTTGTCGATATGCGGTCAGAGGTTGAAAGTCAGTTCGAAATGGAAATTCTCTCCCCTGAAAATTTTATTTCCCTGGATAACGGAGTTCCATCTTTGAAAATAGAAAAACTGAGTTCCATGACAGATCTAAGTGGTTTTTCTGTTCTATCTGACGAACAGGATGGAGTTTTAACTACTCTTTCCATATCAATGAAGGATATAGATATAGAGCAGGCAGATGAGGATGGGTTTGTATCGAGTATTATGAAAGAGATCCTTGATGATATGGATCAGGTGGATTTTGAAGTTGAAATTTTGGCCGTCAGGGAGGGATTGGAAGATATTAAGGTTAGTTCCAATATAGATGATATCCTCGTCGAGAGGATGGGTGAATATTTTAAGGAAATTGCAGATGATAAAGAAGAGGAGCTTAAAACAGAGCTGCTGAACTACATTGCTCCATCTTTGGAAGAAAATAAAGCTCTTCAGTCATCCATGGCGACACTGGGTGTGGAATCTCTGGATCAGATCAGCTCTGTAGATGGTATGCAGAATGTTCTGGATGCAAAACAGAATGAAATTCAGTCAGATATGAAATCAGGGGTACAGGATGAGGCCTCGAAACTATTGGAGCAGGCAACAGACAAGATAAAATTACCCGGGTTTTAAGTAACTTGACACATGCATGCATGCATGTGTATATTATAGTTATGAGAACAACCATTGAAATTTCTGATAATCTTCACCTCCGTCTAATCGAAGAAGCGGCACGCAACGGACAACGCGGTTTTTCCACCATTGTTGAAAAAGCAATACAACACTATTTCCGAAATGGCGAGTCCAGTATAACCCGAAAGCGGAAGATACAAAATCTATACGGATCTTTGTCGGAAAATAATGCAGTCAGCAGAACATCTGTGCGCCAAAATTGGAGAACAGGGCGAAGCATTTCAGGAAAGACGATTGCAGACGATAGTTGATACTTCTGCATTAATTGCCTACCTTCGTAAGGAATCACCAGGTGAAATGGTGTTTACTCTTCTTGAAGAAGAGAGTGTTATTGTGCCTGCTGTATGTATCTTTGAACTATTAGCAGGGGTACGCCTGGAGAAACACATACAACAGCGGCAGGAATTACTGGATCTTACAGAAATTGCAGATATGGATAGAAAAATATCTGAATATGCGGCGGAACTCTTTACAGAATTACGTTTAAAAGGCATTACAATTGACAATGAGGATCTTATTGTTGCAGCAACATCCATAATACTTGATATGCCGCTACTTACATCGAATAACAAACATTTTAAACATATCAGGGATCTAAAAATGGTTAGCTGGCAGGGGAGTGATCAATAGTTCCATTTTTGATACTAGTTATGAAAAAGATATTCATACCCGCCATCCCAAACAAGGATGTCCATCTGTTCTTTGGTATCAGGATTCCGGAATCTGTGGAATCCCGGATAAATCTTTTTCAAAAGCAGTTCTCCCTGTGGATCTGCAGCAGCAGGAGGATAGAAAGGATTATCTGAAATCCAGAAACCTTCCACTGGAAGGACAATGTCTCTCCTATTATCCTGTTTGATCTTGTATACTGAAAGTACATTGTAAATTATAGCTTCTTTCAGTAGTTTCCGATTAATTGACCAGGGATCACCATCACTCTTATCTTCAATTTCTTCTGACAAGCGATTAATGTTTATATGTTCTACAGGAATCCCTCTTTCCATCATTTCCAGGAGAAGATCTGCAAGGAAGCCTTTCTCCCACTCCAATTTTAATGTTTGCCCATTTTCTGAATCCAGGGAGAGAAATGCTCCTGCGGGTTTTAGATTGCCTGCGGGATAGCATGCTACAGGAACAGTGCTCCCTTTTTCGACAAGGATTGTAAAATTACTACCCCAGCTAACAGTACTGCTTTCAATATAACCTGATTCACCAGGATAGAGCACTTTCCCTGTTTGATTATTATCGTCTATGAACCATGGAGGCATTTCCCCTGGAAGATAAACTGTAATAGTTCTGAAATCTGTAAATATTCCACAGCTGCTTAGCAGTGAAAGGTATAATAATAGATATCTTTTCATATCTACTAGTACAGGGTTATTGCTTCTGCTGCTTCAGCGTTCTTAAATTATTTTTATATATTACTCTTATTTTATTAAAATTCCGGAATATTCATCCGATTGATAGTCGATATAAGTCCAGGGTGATCACCAGGGAAGGGATTTGAACCTATTTGTAGTGGTGCCAATTTTTCCAGATGTGCAACATATTAAATTATACATTGTAAATTAGAAATACTATTTCTAATTTACAATGTATTTGCTTGATTTGTAACAGAGTTTATGGTAAGATATCACTATGAAAGAGTACATAGAACGGGAATTGACAGATACAATTATTAGCAGATTGTATCAGTTTCCTGTTGTTGCCGTTCTGGGACCCCGTCAATGTGGTAAATCTACTTTGGTTAAACAGATTTTAAAGAATATTTCTTCTTCTCTGTATCTGGATCTGGAATTACAATCTGATTACAATAAACTAAGCGACCCGGAAGCATTTTTTGCATTAAATGAAAATAATCTTATCTGCCTGGATGAGATCCAGAGAACTCCTGATATATTTCCTGTTATCAGGGGAATTGCAGATAAAATAAATATTAAAGGGCAGTTTCTTATTTTAGGGTCTGCTTCTCCGTCTTTGCTGCGACAAAGTTCTGAATCTCTTGCAGGACGAATAGCTTTTCTCGATTTAACTCCATTTACTATTTCAGAATTGAATTCTTCCAATTTAATCAGACATTGGCAAAGAGGAGGTTTTCCTGATAGTTTTCTTGCTGACTCAGATAGAAATAGTGTTATCTGGCGTGAAAATTTTATCAGGACATATCTGGAACGTGACATTCCTACTCTGGGATTTCGTATTACTACAAATGTTATTCAGAGATTGTGGACAATGTTAGCACATATGAGTGGTCAGATTTTTAATAGTTCAAAATTAGGTGCATCCCTGGGAGTATCCTATGCAACTGTACGTACTTATCTGGAAATTTTGGAACAGACATATATGATAAGGATACTCCAGCCATACTTTGGAAACATAAAGAAACGACTTATAAAAAGTCCTAAAGTATATATTAGAGATACAGGGATATTACACAGCTTACTTGGAATAGAAAATCATAATAGTTTAATGGGTAATCCTGTTTATGGGAATTCCTGGGAATCTTATGCTTTAGAACAAATATGTTCACAATTTACTGGATGGTCAAAATTTTATTATCGAACATCTGCAGGAGCAGAAATAGATTTGATACTGGAAAAGGGCAACCATAGAATGGCCATTGAATTTAAAGTATCTACAGCTCCTAAAGTTACAACTGGTTTTTATAATGCATTAGACGATTTAAATATTGAAAAGGCATTTGTAATCGCTCCCTTACTTGATAATCAATTTTATCCATTAAATGATAAATGTAATGTTTGTACCTTAAACAGATTTCTGTTGCAGGAGGTTGAAAGCCTGATCCTTTAAATTATTTTTATATATTACTCTTATTTTATTAAGAATCCCGGAATATTCATTCGATTGATAGTCGATATAAGTCCAGGGAAGAGATTTGAAAGTTCTATTAACAAATAAAAGGGTAACTTCCCCATAGATACCCTTTTGCAGAGGAATCCTGTGTCCGTTATCCTTGGTTGTGGCAAGCATAAAGCGTTTTAATGAGAGCATACCAGGATCCAGGTTTATCTTCCTTTTCCCATTTTGAAGGAAACTGCTTTCAATATCGTTTGTAAGAATCTTTATATCTGCAAGGGTGTCCGGGGAAACAAGTGTACAGAAAGAGAGGAAAACCCTTTTTATACTGCTGCCCATTTCCGGATTGTAGTAATCGGTATAGTCGAAATTCAAATATTCACTTTTATAATCAATTGGGCCAAATGTTTTAGTCAGTGCCTTGATAAGTTTATCAAACAGATCAGGCTGACTGATAAGAATACCCATTATCAGTTTTTCAGGTGTAAAGCTTTTAATTTCTCCCATAAGTTCTCCAATTAGATTGCATGATTTATTATTTTAAACGATAATGGTAATATAATGGAAGCCGGAAGTGATTTTTTAAGTAAACTTGAAACAGCTCTGGAGCAGCAGAGAGAATCTTTTGATAATAAAGAGTTAATTGAGCTTAAGGAAACTATAAGACTTTTTACAAGTGCCTTTGAAGGGATTTATAACTTATTACTTAAAAAGGGGCTTATTTCAGAGGATCCCTATAAATATGAACAGAAGATTTCTGAGATTACGCCTCCATCAACAAATCCGGTGCTGGATTCAGATAAAATAAACACGATTAGCCAGAGACTCTCACAGTATGATTTCCAGTTGGATTTTCTTAATTCCTTTTACCAATTCAGTGCTGATTTCATAACTATGCCAAGAATAAAGAGGCTGATTTTGCTTATCAATTGGATTAAATGGAGTAATTTCTCAGAAGCTTCCACTGAAACAAACACAAAGATACTTGCTGAGATTGTTGGAAAAATAACTCAAGGCACAGACCAAATATCAGTTAGCCTGGTAAATGACTCTTTAAAAAGGATCAAGGAATTAAGCAGGAAAATTGTTACTCTCTCGAAAGCTATTTCTCAGTATCAAAGAGAGAAATATAAATTTGATATACGCAGCAGTATTATTATACAGCTTGATATTTCTCCTGCAGATATGCAGTCAAAACAGGAAGATACTCTTCTGACTATTAAACGAAACTTTATTAAAATAATGGGCAAAGGCTTTCCTTTTTATGCAGAACTGATAAAAGAAATATTTGCCGAGGAAGCTGTTACAGATGGTGAAATACTTAAATCCAGATTGATAGACAGGCTTCTGGTAGAAAATGTAAAAAAAGAAGTAAAGAAGGAAATTAATTATAGGCAACTTTTAATGAATGCTGTGAGGACTTTATCCACAATTGCAATACCCCTGGAACAGGCTATTAAAAAACTGGAGTTTAATAATGCTCTTTCTGAGGAAAGGAGATTAAGCTTTAGTGATAAATTCCGACTGTGGATTATGAATTTATCAGGGAAAGAAAAGAATACAAAGATTATCGAAATAGATGTCTTTGATGAAAGGCTCTCAAAATCTAAAACAGTGAGAATAAACTTGATTCGATATCTGGAAGATGTAAATAAAAAGATGAGAGTCATTAGATCTTTAAGCAACAAGGTTAGTACAACCACTAGAAAACTGGAAACTGCTTCGGAGGACGCAGTTTTAAATTTTATAACTAAATCCATAGAAGATATATATGTAATTATCAATAAGATGGATCCAGTAAACATTTATTTTAAAAGTGAGATAGGTCGAGAACAGCGAAGCTCTCTTAAAGGTGTTAAAATTGAGGTTACTACCATTAAGAATATTCTGGTTAAGACGAATCAAAAAAGACATGAGTATATATCCAGAATGGAGGAAATTGAACAGATGAAAAAGCTGGGTGTACTATAGTTCCCTGCTTACTGTTCTACCCTGTATTTACCTAATACCCTAAGATCTTCTGATATATTTCCAATCTGTATTAAAGCAGCATCGAAAGCTTTGCTTTCCCCCGGTAAATCTACAGATAAAAAGAACATATACTGCCATGGCTTCCCCTGTATCGGTCTGGATTCAAGCTTATTCATGTTAATTCCACTATCTGCAAGAATCTTAAGGCAGCTGAATAATGCTCCCGGTTTGTCGGGTGTTGAAAAAACAAAAGCAGCTCTATTGGGATCCTCAAATTTTGCTTTATCAGTTCTTGTTATAATAAAAAACTTGGTGTAATTTCTGGGATTTGTTTCTATGCTTTCTTTAATAATATGCATGTCATAGACTCTTGCTGCTTCTTTGCCGGCAATTGCCCCGCAGGAAGGATCATTTAGTTTTTTAAGATAGGCAACAGCACCGGCTGTATCATAAAATGGGATACCTTCCATATTTTTATGTTTCTCTATGAAATCTGCACACTGTGCCAAACCCTGAGGATGGGAATATACTTTCCTTATCCCCTCAAGTGAGGATCCGGGAACTCCTATAAGGTTATGTACTATTCTAAGTTTATGTTCTCCAACTACTGAAATATCAGGATATCTAAGGAGCAAATCAATATTTTCGTTTATAGTGCCTGCAAGGGAGTTTTCAACAGGAACTACACCAAAGGCGGTTTCTCCCTGTAGAACAGACTCAAAGACATCTTTGAATTCAGTCTGGGGTGATGTTGTAACATCATCTCCAAAGTAACTGTGAATTGCTTTTTCGCTGTATGCACCGCTAACTCCCTGAAAAGCAATATTTTTATCGATGTAATCAACTGCTTTATCGGTGGATCTTACATTTATTGGTCGGTTTTCCGGTATTCTTTCTATTTCCTTTCCTATTACAGGTGAAAGAGCCTGCAAGTCACGCATAAGCTTCTCAAACTCTTCCGGATAGAGAGACTGAGGGCCATCAGACAGTGCATTATCAGGATCAGGATGTACTTCTACAATAAGACCGTCAGCCCCTGCAGCTATGGCGGCAAGAGCCATAGGAGCTACTTTAGCCCTTAGTCCTGTAGCATGACTGGGATCCACAATAATGGGAAGATGACTTAATTTCTGAATAACAGGAATAGCGGAAAGGTCAAGAGTATTTCTGGTATAGGTCTCAAATGTTCTTATCCCCCGTTCACAGAGAATTATATTATCTGATCCGTGAGCCATTAAATATTCAGCGGCCATCAGCCACTCTTCAATCGTTGCGGAAAGGCCCCTTTTAAGAACTACAGGCATACCCTTTGTTCCTACGGCTTTTAGCAGTTCAAAATTCTGCATGTTTCTTGCACCAATCTGATAGACATCGACATATTCCTTCATCATATCTACATACTGAGTACCTACGATCTCTGAAACAACAGGAAGTCCTACAGATTCTCCGGCTTCTTTAAGAATTTTAAGTCCCTCTTCACCCATTCCCTGGAAGGAATAGGGGGATGTTCTTGGTTTGAAGGCACCTCCCCTAAGCATAACAGCACCTGATTCCCGGACAGCTTTTGCGGCTTTAAACATCTGTTCCCTGGATTCAACCGCACATGGACCGGCAATAACTGCAACCCGGTTTCCACCAATTTTTACCCGGCCAACAGGAACTATTGTGTTTTCTTTTTTTAGTTCTCTGGATGCAAGTTTATATGGTTTTGAAATAGGTATTACCCTGCTTACACCAGGTAATATTTCAATTTTTCTGAAATCTATACTGATTCTACCTACAGCTCCGAATATAGTTTCCTGATCACCTATTATCTCACGAACCTTGAAACCCTGATTCTTAAGAAAATTTTGAATATATTCTTTATCTCTTGAATTTATATCCTGTTTTAAAATAATAATCATAGAATCAAGCTATTAATTAAATCTATCATTGTCAAGAGAGCCATTCGGATTATTTTAGAACATTAATTAGAAGCCCGATTTAGGGTGTTAAGGACATATCTTACAGATTTGATATTTTGTTCTGATTCTACAATGCTCCGTTCCTGAACCATTGTATCAATAATGAACGTATCCATCTCCTCCCTGTAATCAATAATCTTTGCTATATAATCCAGTGTCATCTTGGGAGTGCCGCTGCCGGTAACTCTACCGCTGCCTGCATTGTACATAGCCAACCCTACGATCTCGTTTCCTCCTCTGTCAATACACTTTCTAAGATAGGATAATCCATAACGGGCATTGATTTCGGGATCAAAAAAATCAGTTTCTGTCAGATTAGGGAAGGAGTTGCTGTTAAGCTGAAAAAGTCCCCTGTCAGTGGAAGTAGAATTATTATTAACTGCTTTAGGATCATAAGAGCTTTCGGCATATGCCAGGGCAAACGCCAGAGAAACAGGGATATCATTTTTATCAGCATTACGAAGTATTATATCTGTAATCTGTGGAGAACCGGTTAACTGATCAAAATAGTTGACAAGATGACTTCTCGTAAGGGGATTACGATAGATATAAAGACCTAAATCCTCTGTTTTTGAAAGTTGGACTGGAAGACCTTTTTTGTTTTCCAGGTTCATTTCCGGTAGTTCATAGGCAGTATTACTGGAATTATCTGAGTTATCTTTATTATTACCAGTAGATTTTGGCTGATTGCAGGTCAGAATAATTGGTAATATAAGTATTAAAACTATAAAATTTCTGATGGGATCCCCCCCTGAATTTATTTCTTACACAAAAAAGAGATTTATTCATTATTGGAGAAAAAATATCAAGTACCTGGAAGGGTAAATTGGATAGATTTCTCAATGAATGTTAGATTATTTTGTAAAAACCTCAGGGTTGATTTTATTATTACCTTTCGTTAACCTCTGGGGAATGAATAAAATTCAAATTAGAAGGACTGTCCTTACTGCTGTCTTCACAGCGTTATTTGCAGCCGGAGCATATGTCGTTGTTCCTGTTGGACCGGTACCCATCGTTCTGACCACTCTCTTTGTAGTTCTTAGCGGACTTCTTGGAGGTTTCAGAATTGGAGTATCCAGTGTATTTACCTACCTGATTCTTGGAATTCTGGGGCTTCCCGTTTTTGCCGGAGGAGCAGGTGGTTTTGCAGTTATAACAGGACCAACCGGAGGTTATCTTTTTGGTTACCTTTTGGCAGCAGCTTCTGCAGGTATTATATTCCGACCCAGGGGAACCCCCACCGGGATATTGATAATTCTTCTGGCATCCCTGGCTGCTTTAATAGCAGGTGTTGTTATTTATGTCCCGGGAATTTTCTGGTTAAAACTATCACTTGGCCTGGAATGGAATAAAGCCCTCCAGGTTGGTATGCTGCCCTTCATTCCTGGTGATTTACTAAAAACAGCTGCGGTAATTGCTCTGGCTGTTCCATTGAAAGAGAGGTTTACCTCTTTTCTGAAAGATGAATAATCATGTTGGAAGTAAAGGGACTTAGCCGTACCTATTATAAAAACCGTAAGGTTTTGAAAAATATTAACATCTCTTTTCCGAAAGGTTCATTCACAATCATTGCAGGACCCAACGGATCAGGGAAAACCCAGTTGATGCGGCATTTTAATGGTCTTCTGAAACCTCAGGAAGGGGAAGTCCTTCTGGATGGCCGGTCTATACAGGCAGATCTTACAGCTGCCCGGCGGAGAGTAGGGCTGGTGTTTCAGAATGCAGACAGCCAGATTGTGGGACAGACAGTTACTTCTGATATCGCCTTCGGACCGGAGAATCTCCGATGGTCAAGAGAAAAAATAAATAAAAACGTGCAGGAGATTCTGGATGAACTGGGTCTGGACGAGCTTAAAGATCGAAGACCCCATACTCTGTCAGGAGGGGAAAAAAGGCGTGCTGCATTAGCTTCTGTTTTGATAATGGAACCTGAAGTTATCGTCCTGGATGAACCCTTTATCGGACTGGACTATCCTGGAGTAAGTGATGTTCTATCTGATATTGTACATCTTCATAAGTCTGGAAGAACCATTATTCTTATTACTCATGATCTGGAAAAAGCTTTGGCACACTGCAATCGGCTGATTCTAATGAATCATGGAGAGATTTGTGCCCAGGGAGATCCCCATGAACTTCTTCCCCGGTTAGAGGAGTTTGGTATCAGGCGGCCATGGGGATCAGACCGCTCCATAGAGAGT
>JAUVLL010000329.1 GCA_030600745.1 Spirochaetaceae bacterium
AGAAACCATTTCAGTGTAAGGATAATAAACGGTAAAGAGGGGAATGCTCTCAGATTTGATGGGAGGATGATTACTGCCGGTTATTTAAGAGTAGGTTTTGCCCCTGACAATATGTGGTATGTACATAAGTTGAGAACAGACTTTATAGCTGCCGAAAAACTTCAACAGGAGGATGATATATCTGTTTCAATTACAATAGATTCAAGTAAACTCAAAGGAATCAAAGAAAACCTTAAGGATAATAGTGTAAAACTTGTCAAAAATTGTGAATTAAATCTTTTTCAAAGACCTGATGAAGCTATAAACAGGGGTTATGATATTGAAGCCGAAAAAGATCTTGCAGGAAAAAATAACTTTATATCAAACTATGAACCACTTACAACAGAAAATGCAAAAGAATTAATTGAAAATTCAATTAGTTTTGATGAATATACCGAACCTATACAAAAAATGATCAGAGAAGGAGCTGAAGCAGACGAGGGAATGTGGTTTATATCCCCGTCTCACCCCAGAAAACTACCAGGTGGTGTTAGTACTAACCCCAGATACCTGCAGACAAGACCTGATATTACGGATCCTGAATCATACTACAGAGGAGAAATCGGATCCAGATTTTCAGGTAAAATACCAATGTCCAAACCATTTTATCTACCGGTGGATGCAGTTCTTCCATCCAGAAGAAACAACAGCCCGGATAAAGAGAAGGGAATAATCGGACTAAGTGTCTACAACCCTATTCACTATCAGGAACTCCCGGAACTTTTCATGGATTTTATATGCAGTTTATCAGGAAAATCTCCATCGACAACCGGTGCCGGGAGTGAAGGTGCACTTACAAAGGGACCGTTTAATATGCTCTCGTCAGTAACAGACCTAAACAATGCACTCCTTTCTTTCATACTTACAGGCTATTCAGGATTTTCCTCTGTGGCAGGCAGTATTGGAAGCAGAACCAGGTTTGCACATGATATCAGTATTCTTGTTCCCGAAATCTGGAGCCGACTGGAGCCTGAAGAAAGAGTACCTGCCAAACTAATAGAAGAAGGTTCACTTGAGAAAGTAGAAGACCTTGAATGGAAGGGTGAAAAAGTTCTTTCAAGCCGCCTTGGCTATAGAATTACAGAAACTTTCCTTTTTAACTATGTGGGAAGAATATTTGATGAACCTCATGCAGTATTTAATAATGAGATGCTGAAACCGGAAACACAGGATATGGATGCCTTTGCAGAGGGAATTAATCATATAATTGAGAGCCAGAAAAAGGTTGCCCTTGTTTACTTCGAAGATGGAAGTATAGAATCTGCAATACCGCCTATTAAAGCCCTTTTCCATATTATGGTATATGGCAGTTATGAGGAGAAGGATATCAATGCTCCTGAAATAAGAGAACTGTTCAGCAAGGAATATGTTATAAATAGTGACTGGTACAAGGACAGATTACAAAGAAAGCAAAGAAGAGATATTGCACACAATAAAAAAATAATTAGTTATCTTGAGTCTTTTATGCTTGTTAAGGAAAATAAAGAACTGACTAAAAAGTTATGTATTGAAGACAGGCTTAAAAAATGCAAAGCTACTCTTAAAGAGACAAGTTCTATTAATTATTTGACCTTCCTTGAGGGGACAATCGGACTGGATCCTGTTTACGGTATGGAAGAATAATAGAAAAAAAACCGGTCCATAAACGGACCGGTAAAATGCAGGATAATAAACAAGAGACGCATGGCATTGCGTCCGTACAACCAGACCTACAAAGCTCGTTTCGCTTCCTTTACAAGAAGTTCCATAAGTTTTTCTGAGGGATTCCTTACCTTTGCAAGAAAAATCATTGCTGCAATAATGTATGGTTTGTAGCTTGCTTCTTTGTACATTGGAACTCTGTATCTCTCAAATACAGATGCCGCAACTTCGCCCTGCTTACAGCTTACATCTGTAATATCCGCAGGAAGACAATGCATATAGAGAGCTTTACCATTTTTAGTTGTTGCCATTAGTTCTTCAGTTGTTTCCCAGTCCATATGTTTTGCGTTCTGAGCAAGAAGATCTTTTTCCAGTGCTGCAATACCTGCATCATCCCCATCAGCATAGAGATTTGTTCTCTTTTCCATTGCTGCAAAAGGGGCCCAGCTCTTTGGATATACAATATCAGCATCCCTGAAGGCTTCGGCCATACTGTTGGATTTAACAAACTTACCACCGGATCTTTCTGCATTAATCCCTGCCACCTCTTCAACCTCAGGCATAATTTCATAGCCTTTTGGATGAGCAAGATGAACTTCAGCTCCAAATCTTGTCATAAGACCTACAATTCCCTGGGGGACAGAAAGAGGCTTACCATACGAAGGAGAATATGCCCAGCTCATAGCAATTTTTTTACCCTTAAGATTCTCAATACCGCCAAAATGATTAATCAAATGAAGAGCATCTGACATACTCTGTGTTGGGTGATCAATATCACACTGAAGGTTAACCAATGTTGGTCTTTGTTCCAGAACACCATCCCTATAGCCGGCTTCTACAGAATCTGCCACTTCTTTCATATAGGTATGACCCTTCCCGATATACATATCATCTCTGATACCAATAACATCAGCCATAAAGGAGATCATGTTTGCTGTTTCCCGAATTGTTTCACCATGGGCAACCTGTGACTTTGATTCGTCAAGAACCTGTTCCTCAAGGCCTAGCATATTGCATGCACTTGCATAGCTGAATCTTGTTCTTGTTGACTGGTCTCTGAAAAGGGAGATTCCAAGGCCGCTGTCAAATATTCTTGTTGAGATGTTTCTTTCCCGCATTGCACGGAGGGTATCTGCAACAGCAAATGTTCCTTTAAGTTCATCGAGAGTTTTTTCCCATGTAAGGAAAAAGTCGTTGTTGTACATGTTTTTTGTGTTTAATCTTCCGAGCGATCTGATCATCTCTTCGATTCTTATTTTGTCCATTTGTTCTCCTTTTTGTGGAGGCAAGGCATGCCTTGCCCTTACACTATATCTTACCTAACTCATGTAGGATCTTTTCAGGTGTGATCGGCCAGGATCTCATCCAGACACCTATTGCATCGTGTATTGCATTTGCAATTACCGGTGCAGCACCGTTTGTGGCGATCTCGGATATGGATTTTGCACCATATGGACCAAAGGGGTCGTCTGTATAGACTAACTTAACCTGGAAATCTTCGGGTACATCGCCGATCATAGGCACACCGTAGCTTCGCAGGTCGGTATTAACTGCATGTCCCTCACTGTCATAAACCAGTCCTTCATACAAAGTATGGCCGATGGATTTTAATACACCACCAAATATCTGTCCCTGAGCCAGTTCCGGATTTATAGGCATGCCGGCATCCTGAAGTGCATAGTATTTCTGAATTTTTATTGCTCCGGTTCTTGTGTTTACAGCCACCTGGGCAAAGTGTGCACCAT
>JAUVLL010000311.1 GCA_030600745.1 Spirochaetaceae bacterium
CAGAAAAAATCTGCAATATGACCGGAGTTGACCTGGTAAGAATGACAAATACCGGAACAGAAGCAACAATGGGAGCTATAAGAATTGCCAGGGCCTTTACCGGTCGTGATAAAGTTCTCAAATTTGATGGAGCCTATCATGGATTCCACGATTATTCACTCTGGAACACCTATCCTCCAACAACAGGAGTTGGCTACAGGAATTCACCATTCCTTATTCCTCAGGGCTCTGGAATTCCGAGATCAATAGGTGATCTTATGTATTCACTTCCATTTAATGACAAAGGAATTCTTGAAAGAAAACTTAAAGAAAGATGGCAGGATATTGCCTGTATCATCGTAGAACCTCTTCTTGGTAACCAGGCATCAATTATGCCTCAGGATGGTTTTCTTGATTTTATCAGAGAACAATGTACTAAATACGGCATCGTAATGATTATGGATGAAGTAAAAACCGGTTTTAGAATTGCAAAAGGCGGAGCACAGGAGTATTTCAATGTAAAAGCTGACCTTGTAACCTATGCAAAGTGCCTTGGAAATGGTTTTCCTTCTGCAGCAATTGGAGGACAGAAACATATAATGAAAGAGGTAGGCCCCGGTAAAATTCCACACGGAGGAACATTCGGCGCTAATATAGTATCAATGGCTGCAGCTGATAAAGTCCTCGATCTTTTAGAAGCAGGGGAACTCGACAAGGTTAATGCCCACGGAAAACTACTGCGGGCCGGTTGGAAAAAGATTCTTGACGCAGCTGGATTCCCCTATGTAATTCAGGGACCTGATGCTATGCCAGGTATTGTTTTTACCGAAAAATCTGTTTGTCGTGAATACAAGGACTGGGCCGAAGGCGACCATGATACCTACAATGCAATAATTCACAAGTGCATCGAAAAGGGTGTAATGCCCGACTATGACTCAAGAGAGCCATGGTTTATCTCTTCATGTCATACTGACAAGGATGCAGATTTTGTTCTTGATGTTTTTGAGAATGCTGTTAAAAAGGTAAAAAATAATAATTAATTTTTATTCAACATAAAGATTTTAAACATATTTTATTTTTCCGCAGAACAGATTTTTAGTTCTGCGGATTTACTTTTATTTTTTATATCCCAGTTCAAGAGTATTGTTATCATGAAATCTTTTATACTCAGAATCCATCTCCATCATACCCGGTGGGAACTGATACTTTTCCATTCTTTCCATAAATGGTTCCGGTGCAAAATTTTCCGGACCGAAAACACCTTTGCCAGACCAGATTTCCTTTGCTACCAGTTCCATCATAATAACAGGATTAAATGCAGTCTGAGCAACTACAGCCTGACTGCCGTATCTTTTCATACAGTCTTCGTTATCAACTAACTGATAGATATAAACACTTCTCTCCATGCCATCTTTTAGACCTTTAACCCACAACCCGGCAGATAGCTGTCCTTTCATCCGGTCGCCAATTTTTGCAGGATCAGGGGAACAGGCTGCAACAACATCCCGGGGAGATACTTCTACACCCTTAACCTTTACCTTCTCTGTTTTATCAAGTCCAAGGGCTTCCAGTGTTTTTAGAACAAGTCTCATATCCCGATCTACGCCAAACTTAAATGTTGCTCTCTTTAGCCCCTTATCAGCAAAAAGTCTTGGAAGCATTAATACTTCTTCATGCTCCACATTTATTACTTCCTGATCTCCAACAGGTTCTGGAAATTTAAATATTTCGGGTTCAGAAAAAGATTCAGTAACAAACCATCCCTTCTCCTTTTCCCATATTACCGGTGGATTGAGACACTCTTCTATAGTAGTCCATATTGAAAACCCAAAGGCAACATCCAACCCTTCTACTATCAGATTATCCGCATCCCGCACATTGAGTTCATGGACCTCATCAAAAAGAGCATTGTCTGCATAACTTGCAAATACATTAACCATTCCCGGTTCCACTCCGGACCCGCAAATAGCCAGCCTTCCTGCCTTTTCCCACTTGTGAAACTGGGCATATTGAAGGTCTCCCAGTTTTACACCAATTGTACCATAAGGATCCTTACTGTCCCTGACAGAGAGACTCATTGCCATGTCCATATAGATAGATCCTGTATCAAAAGCCGCTTCAAATATAGGCATATTAAAAACCGGATCACAAGCATTCATAATAAGATCAATATTATACTTACCTGCAAGTGTAATAATTTCATCCTTATTACCAGCATCAATCTTTTCAGCTACATATCTTTTATCATTTACCTTAGCAACAACTTCATCAGCCCTTACAGAATTGTAATCGCTGACCACCATAAGCTCCAGCCATTCAGCTGAAGGATCATTTGCAGCTGCAATAGATACAATTGCTTCTCCCACTCCCCCTGCTCCAACAAGTAATACTTTCATTTTTTCCCCTTCTTATCTATTTTTCTTGATACAATATAATGTTCAATAATTGATACTGCAGTCTGACTTATCCAGTACAAAACTACTCCAGAAGGAAGTTTATACAAAACCACGAATATTAATACAGGAATTAAATAAGATGCCCGATTCAAGTTTTTATCTTCCGAATCCGGTGGCTGAGTTAACCTTGTCTGGACAAAGGTTACTGCAAGCATAAGTATAGGTAACAGTCTGACAGCCTTCCAGCCCAAAAGAGGAAGAGTATAATTATTAAAGGAAAGCAATGTATCCGGAAGTGACAAATCAGGAATAATCCCGGGAATAAATACAGCACCCCTCATATCAAAATCTGTTCCTAAAAACCTATAAAGGGCAACAAAAACAATAAGCTGAAGAATAAGAGGAAGGACACTCATAATAGGTTTAATACCTTCTTCCATATAGAGTTCATTCTGTTTTTGTTTGAATACCCCCCTGTCACCAGAAGCTTCATTTCTTAATTTTATCAATTTAGGCTGAAGAGAACGTATCTTTAGATTTGTCCAGATACTTTTTTTACTAAGCGGGTAAATTAGTAGTTTAATTATAATAGCAAGAAAAATTATAGCTATTCCATAATTTGGAATAAGTCGAAAATAAAACTGCCGCAGCAAAGCACCAAAAAGATTTACCAGAGGGCGAAGAAGTTTACCTGGATCAATGAGAGATTCAAAATTCATTTCATTAAGGCCAAAACTATTATTTTCAGAATTACTATAAGCTAAAAGCTCTCCTCTCCTTTTAGGGCCCATATAGAAATAATAACTGTCTGAAACGGAATTTAAAGATAAGCCCTCCGCCTGTCTTATAAACCTAATCTCATGATGTCCCGGGTGGCCCTCTATTTTTCTGCGATCGTACTCAATCCCAATTAATGATGGGGGTGGGACAGTGATGGCTGCAAAGTACCTGCTTTCAACAGCTGCCCATAGTATTGGTTCATTATTTCTTAAATATTTGCTGGATGATATTTTAGGATAGCCCTTACCCTGATCCGCATAAATTGTAAATTTTCTTAAATCATATCTGTTATCAAGGCTTTCGAAGCCTGGGCCAAGCTCAAAACCTGATGCTAGGGAATATAATCCACCGGACTCATTAAGCTGTGGTATATTACCTTCCAAAATTTTTAAGTTAACTTCCAGTGAAAAAAGATAATCTGCAGAATCAAAAATCCATTTTTTTGTTACCTGTAACAGATCTCCCTTTTCTGTCTGGTAAACAGTATTAAAAACATATGAGTTATTTCCTGTTTTATTAAAATTATAGATACCAGATTCTGGTGTAGTGGAATTGAAATAAAGAACCCCTGGATAGATATTTAAATTGTTGGGAAAAATCATTTCAAGAGCTTTACTATCCTTATCTGAATGATTCTTTAGCCTTAAAGATGTAATATAGGCTCCTCTTGT
>JAUVLL010000048.1 GCA_030600745.1 Spirochaetaceae bacterium
TGGCCTTGATGTTAAGTATGTACATGTCTCTTATTATCCGTACAGAAACGATGATACAGAAATAACCCATGTACTTGTATTTACTCATGATATTACACAGTTGGGAAAAATTGAATCCAAACTTATAAACTATGAGTATAGAGATCCTGTTACAGGTCTGTTTAATAGAAGATCAATGGACATTATCCTGGAAATGGAACTGGAAAAGGCTAAAAGATCCACAACTGAAAATTTAAGAGCTGTTCTTTTTATAGATATTTACAACTTAAAAGATATTAATCAGAAATTCAGTTTTGAAATAGGTAAAATGCTTCTTGAAAACACTGGCCTAAGGATAAGAGAAACCCTGAGAGACAGTGATTTTACCTTCTGCTTCATGGGAACCGAACTGGCAGTTATTCTGACTCACCTCTCAAAGAAGACTGATGCAGCAAAAGTTGCAGAAAAACTTGTATATGCAATAGAGGATCCATATCATCATAAAAAGCACAGTCTAAAACTAAAAACCAGAATAGGTATCTCAATTTTCCCTCTGGATGGTGACAACAAGTCTATACTTATAAACAAATCGGTATCTGCTGCGATGGAAGCCGGGTTAAAAAATTACAGTTATATGCTCTTCGATGAGGAACTTAACAGAGAATCCATTGGAAGACTTGATATGGAATCCGAACTGACTGCAGCATTTCAAAATAAAGAATTCGTTCTCCATTATCAGCCGATAGTTAATAATGAGGGGGAAATAGAGGGAGCTGAAGCACTGATTAGATGGAACCATCCTAAAACAGGAATGGTATCACCATTGGATTTTATACCTTTGGCAGAAGATACAGGTTTAATTGGAGAAATAGGCAAGTGGGTTATTTTTACTGTTACAAGACAGCTTAGAGAGTGGACAGTAAATAATAATATCTATGTTTCCCTGAATTTATGTGCCAGAGAGTTTTCAAATAAAGATCTGACTTCAATCATTAAGCATGCCCTGGAAAGTGCAGATAACCTGGATCCCCGGTTTCTTAAACTTGAGATTACAGAATCGGAAGGAATTAAAAACCCTGAAAAGTTTATAAAACAGATTTCAGAGCTTCAATCAATGGGAATTGAGATTTTTATTGATGATTTCGGGACCGGTCAATCTTCATTGGAATATTTAAAAACCATCCCTGCAGATGTTCTGAAAATCGACCGCTCCTTTATTATTAATATAGATAATGATGAAGAGGACCTTAACTTCCTTAAGTCGATAGTACGGATGATAAAATCGAGACAGAAGAAAATTGTGGTAGAGGGTGTAAGCACAAAAAAACAGGCTGATATTCTTCGATCTTTGGGATGTGATATGTTTCAGGGCTACTATTTCTCGAAACCCCTTCCTGCAAAAGAGTTTGAATCACTTTTAACATTAAAAAAACCGCTTCCCTGACATCCAGTACCGGGAAAGCGGCAATTTTTTCAGCTGTACTTTCTGTTTATAATCCAAACAGACATTAAGACAACACAATCGAGTGATAATCTCTGTAACCATGTAATAAGATCCGGTTCCAGCAGATTATTAGCCACATAAAAATAAGCAATTTTTAGCGCCCAGAAGATAAAAACAATCAATGTTGCAATCATTAAAGTACTGTTTTTCAATGGAACAAAAAGTCCCCCAAGAATTATCACACCCGATATAAGTGCAGATATTGAAATTATAATATTTATCAGATTATTATTACTTCCTAAAATATCGTTAAAAAAACGGGACATCTGACTTCCTGCAGAATCATAATTTATTATACCCTTTAATCCCATCAGCAAAAAAAACAACCCAACAGCAATCTGAAGCAGAAAGAATGAACCATATTTCCTCGTACCTGCCATTATTTACTCCCATAATAAAGATTTTTCTTAATATATCTTGAAAAACACATTATAACCATAAGCAATTGGAATTTATAGTTGATATTGAGCATTTAATGAGATAATA
This sequence comes from Spirochaetaceae bacterium, assembly GCA_030600745.1. Lineage (GTDB taxonomy): Bacteria > Spirochaetota > Spirochaetia > B11-G9 > B11-G9 > JAJRQE01. The sequence goes on from JAUVLL010000048.1 coordinate 1,970, forward strand.
ATTATTAAAAGGAAAGGAGAAATTTTAAAATGAAAAAAATTATACTGGCAGTATTAATACCTCTCTTACTAATGGGATGTATTTCCAGTGGCGTAACAGTAAAGGTTAATAAAGATGGAAGCGGAGAAATAATCCAGACATTTAAAATTAAAAGGGATTTTGTGGGATTTATGTCAATGTCAGAAGAACCAACTGATCCCAATTTAATCGATATGGAAGCCCTGGAATTGGCTGCAAAGACTATGGGGGAAGGGGTCAGCCTTTCAAAAGTAGAACCTATGCCGGAAAATTCCCCATATGCAGGATACAGGGCATATTTCAAGTTTACTGACATTTCTAAAATCAGAGTCAGTGCATCTCCATCTACATCGCCAGAAGCAGTGACCGAAGATAGTGATGACTGGATCAGCTTCGATTTCAATAAGGGCCCTACAAGCAAACTTACACTGTATCTTGAGAATGAAGAGGAAGTCCAGGAAGAAACCGATGTCACAGACCTTGCTGACGGAGAAGAAGGAGATGGTTCATCGGAAATAGGTGAAGGCATGGGAGACCAGCTTAAGGAAATTTACAAGGATATGCACTACTGGATGAAAGTCGAAGTAAATGGGAAAATAACAGACACTAATGCTTCATTTGCAGATGGCTCCGTAATTACCATATTCGATATGAATTTTGAGAAGATTGTTGAAAATGCAGAACTTTTCGAAAAAGTTACAGGTGAAGATCCCGGCTCCATGAAGGAATACAAAAATGAACTGGCCGCAGTAGGTGTTCTTGTAGATGATCAACCTGAAATTGTTGTTAGTTTTAGATAAATCGATTGATTGTAGGGACGGCAATCAATCCTCCAGACGTTTCAGATCAAAGGGAAGATCAATCCCTTCAAGACAGTCAAGTCCAACGATCTCGAAATCATTTTTATTAAATTTTACAACCTTGGTTCCCCTAAAATCATTTTCAAGAGTTTTACAAATACCTTCATCACCAGTAAATTTATTCAGGATAATAAAAGGGATAGTCATATCCAGATCTTTCAAGCGGATAAGAATATCTTTTGATTCTGAAAGGGAAAGTTTATCAGGGTTCATTACAACAACAATCTTGGTATTCTTACTGTCAATAAATTGATTTGTAAGCTTTTGATAGATTATTATTAAACCTTCAATTCGTTTTAGAACCGGATCCTTTTCTATCTCTGTGCCCCTTTTTCCATCCTTTATTTTTGTGACTATATCTTTTTTGTTAAGTATCATTTGTCTGAACTTGACAAGTTCTTTTAACCACAGGAGTGACACAGAGGGAAGAGCAAGAAATTTTAAGGTTAGTGCAGTCGGCGGAGTATCAAATATTACATAGTCACGATCACTGTACTTATCTATTGTATCCTGAAGAGCTAAAAGTACAGCATACTCCTCAAGACCCGGGGAATATTTTAGAGTTTTAAAATATTTATGAAGATTAAAAGCTTCCTGATACTTATAAACTTCTTTGAACTCTTTTTCCGTATCCATCAGATACTTCTTAACCCAAAGATCCAAATTCGTTTCCATTACTGAAAGTCCGGTAATTATCTCCTTTGGAGTAGAATCAAGTTTACAAGCAAATATATCATGGAGATTATGAGCAGGATCAATGGAATTAAGAAGAACCTTATTCCCTGCTTTTGCGAGTTTGTATGCAAAGAGTGCAGAGCCGGTTGATTTTCCTACGCCGCCTTTTCCTGTAAAAAATATAACCTTCAAGAGGCCTCCCTATACTTCACCTAATATTTCAGTAATTTCAGCAAGTCCATCATGAGCTGTTGCCACTTTTGTAAATATAAGTTCAAGATCCTTCTCCATTAAAGGAAGAAGCTGCAAAGTTATGTGAACAGGAGGTGACGGCATCCCAGTAAAGGAACCAAACAACAGAAGTGCAAAAATATGCTCCATCTCCTCAATTTCATATTCGACTATCTTTGTTGCATTTTCTCTGTTGACAGTTCCCATGTCGTGAAAAAAGCCAGGTACAGCTGAAAGCAATTTCTTCAGCATCAAACCTGATTCTCCAGTTTGTATACCTTTAGTTCATTCACTATTTTCTCTTTGAACGGGATAGCACTGTATATGCCATACAGAGCTGCCAGAATGGACCCATACATGTATAACGGGGAAACAATAAAAAGATAGGCAATAGATGCTGAAATTATTGCTATACTGCAGATTATAATAAGAATACGTTGATAGCCCAAATACTCTGATATTGAAACACTCTCATATTTGATATATCTACCATGAAAGGAAGTTCTAAAAAAAACAGGAAGAGCTACTCCAAAAGTAACCGATAATACCAAAAGTATTATACCCCAAATACGTATATTCCCCGGAGCCGTAATCCTTATTTCCATTTGGTGCACGAACACGACACCAGCAAATAATAATAGAGGCAGTACTATACTGAACCAGAACATACCCCATAGTTTTCTAATAATAGTACCAGTATCATTTACAGGCATGAATCCCCCAATCTGATAAACCAACATATTTTCCTATCTAATTAGCAGGGGCGCAAAATATCGCGCCCCGTTATAAACAAATAAATTCTATCCATAATTTCAGGATAAACTACACTTCCTTCGTCTTGGAAAGAGCTCCAACTCCCTCAAATACAATCCATAGGGCAATAATTATCACAATTGCATTCACAACCAATAACAAAACATTACCGGTTCCTATAAAGTTAGCTTCATTTATAAAAAGCGCCCATATAGTCATAATCATCATAAAGACTGCAGGGATTGCGGTGAGCAGATATTTTGCTCCGCCTTTACCCTTAAGATAAACGGTAAGAACAATAAGAGTAAGCCCTGCAAGTGTCTGGTTGACAGCTCCAAACAAAGGCCAGAGAGTAAGAGCACCTTTTCCATTTGCTCCATTATAGAAGGCCAGAATAAGAGCGGTTATTACTGCAAATGCTGTGGCAGCATACTTACCCTTAAGAAAACCAATTTTAAAGTCGCCTGCAAGTTCCTGAATAACATATCGCTGAAGTCTTGTAGCTGTATCCAAAGTGGTTCCGGCAAATGATGCAACAAAAACGCCCATAATTACTACAGCAACCGCTTTAGGAACTCCGAGAACAGCAATCATATTAGCTGATCCAATAACAAAAGCGCCAACTTTAGACCCAAGACCAGCTGATGCTGCCCATGAAGAGTAGTGCTGCGTCCAGGCGGCAGCTCCGGTAAGAACACCGGCATCCTTTGTCTGGTAAGCCATACCGATTCCAGCTGTAACTGCAATAATAACCAGAGTTGCAAGGGTACCTTCCATAATCATTCCACCATATCCAACAGCTACCGCATCTGTTTCCTGTTTAACCTGTTTTGCAGATGTACCCGAAGCTACAAGGGCATGAAAGCCGGAGATAGCGCCACAGGCAATTGTTATAAACAGGAATGGCCACATTGAAGGAGCTCCTTCAGGATGAAACTGAACAGCAGGAGCAACAATCTGAAGATTTCCTGTAAATGCTGATGCAAATACTCCAAGAACCATAAGAATCATTGCAACCATCAACTGCCATGCATTTATATAATCACGGGGCTGCAGCAGAGTTGTTACCGGCAGGGTAGATGCAATAAAGGCATATATAAGAAGTATAATTGTCCAGGTACCTGTTGGACCCATAGAACCTATAACTGGAAGACTAATTGGTATAACAGTACCAAGAACTACTGTTATATACATTGCAATAACAGCACTAGCTGTTGCCACATTAACACTTGCTCCTTTCTTATAGATAAAATAACCCAAAATCATTGCAATTGGAAGCTGCATCCATACTGGAAAAACTGACTGAGGATACATAGAAAAAATAACAGCAATTACAAGACCGAAAATAGCAATTACAATCCACAGTTCAAGAAGAACGATAACAAAGAATATCGACCTTGTTCTCTTGTTTATTAAATTACCTGTAACCTCAGAGATTGATTTACCCTGATTTCTTAAGGAAATTACCAGAGCACCAAAATCATGTACTGCACCCATCACTATTGTACCTACAAGAACCCAGATGATTGCGGGCAGCCATCCCCAAATAACACCAATAGCAGGTCCTACAATAGGTCCGGTGCCGGCAATAGACGTAAAATGATGTCCAAAAATAATTCCTTTCTTTGTAGGAACATAATCTATTCCATCTTCCATCTCAACTGCAGGCGTTTTAACCTTGTCGCTTAGATTGAATACTTTCTGGCTAAGAAACTTACCATAAACTTTGTAAGCCAGAATATATCCAACAAATACAATTACCATTAATAAAACAGCATCCATTAGATACCTCCATAAAAAATTTTGACTCACTTTACCAACACAAGCTCTTACAAGGTTGAATTATGAATAGAATACCGAAATTAATACATGAAATGACTTAAAAAGCTTAAAAGCTCTTCAGGATATAGCCATAATCTCTCTGAATTTACTAATATAGCTTCTTGAAACAGGTATTTTTTCCATCACAGTTACCATTTCCAATTGATAGGTGTTATTAAACCAGATATCTATTTTCTTAATATGATTGAGGTTGATAATATAACCTCTGTGACACCTGAAGAAAATTTCACTATCCAATAATTCATCCATAAAAGTTATAGATTTTGAATGATTAAAAGATCCTTCAAGGGTCATTATTTCAACATCTCTCCCAGCAGCAGCCACTGCTACAATATTGTCAATTAAAATTGGTTTAAAATGCTCACCCTGAGGTATAGTAATATGCTTTGGCGAAGATTCATGTTGCTGAATTTTTTCTATCAATTTACTAATTGTATTATAATCATGCTCTTTCTCCGACTTGCAGTGAGATAAAAATCTCTCAATACTTTTTTCAAGCCTTTCCCTGCTAAAAGGTTTTAAAATATAATCCAGAGCATTAATTTCAAAAGCTTTTATGGCAAACTTATCATAAGCAGTAGTAAAAATGATCCCAGGAGGAGTATCATTAAGCTGAAATTTTTCCGCTACTTCAAAACCATTCATTTCCGGCATTTTTATATCCAAAAATACCAAATCAGGCATAGATTTCTCAACAAGTTCCAGAGCTTCATAACCACCATCTACAATACCGTGAATACTAATGCCTGGAATTTTTTTTAACAAAAACTCCAATTCTTCTCTTGCAGGTTTTTCATCGTCTACTATTAATACAGTTATCATTTTACTGTCCCGGGAATACGAATTGTTACCTTTGTTCCCCGTCCTTTCTTACTGTCAATAGAAAGACCGTACTTATCTCCATATTTTGTAATAAGTCTCTTATTGATATTGTTTAGAGCAATGGATTCATTGTTATTATTTTCAAGCAAAGTTTTTAATTGACCTTCATCCATTCCTACACCATTATCTTCTACGGTAAGAGTCATCTTTCTCTTATCTTCTTTTGCCTCTACAAGAATCTCTCCTCCATCTCTCTTTACCATTACTCCGTGCTTAACAGCATTCTCAACCAGAGGCTGCAAGAGGAATGGTGGTATATAAAAATCCAGAGAAGATGGAATTTTAAATACAACTTTCAACTTGTCTCCGAATCGTGCCTTTTCTATTTCAAGATAAGCCCGAATATGTTCAATTTCCTGATGAATACTTACCTCCGTTTTTTCTACCTGAAAACTATTCCGAAAAAACAGGCTCAAATTCTGAAGGAGTGTTCTGGCTGCCTCCGGATCTGTTCTGACCAGAGATACAATAGTATTTAGTGCATTAAATAGAAAATGAGGATTTATTTGGGCCTGAAGTGCCTTTAATTCAGCTCTGTCCAACAACTTTGCCTGTTCTTCAATCATATGAAGTTCAATTTGTGTGGAAAATAATGACCCAAGACCCTTTGCAAGATTTATATCAACAAGAGAAATAGCATTTTTAGACTCTCTGTAAAGCTTGAGGGTTCCTATTACATCATCTCCCTGTAGTAAGGGAATTACTACAGCAGACTGCAATCTGCAATGCAGGTTTGAACATCGAATCTGTTCCCTGGAGTTAGCAATCTGCAGCTTATGGGACTTTATAGCCTTATGAGTAAGATCTGTCTGAAAAGCTCCTCCTACCGGATGATGAGCTGATCCTTCACCAATATGGGCAAGTATAGAGTCTTCATCTGTAAAGGCTACTGCAGACAAATCTGTGTTTTCCAGAATAATCTTCGCAGTTACCTGAGCTGTTTCCAGATTAAAACCATGCCTGAAATGCTGAATAGTTTTACTGGCAATACGAAGAACAATCTCCGCCTGGTTTGCAGCAACTCTATCCTCCTCTTTTCTGATACTATTGATTATGGCAATAAAAATTCCAATTGCTATGGCATTTGCACCTATCATGGGGACAGCAATAATTAATACAAGGCTTAGAGCTTCATCAAAGGGTTTTACAATAAGCAGAATTATCAGCATCTGCATAACTTCCGCTGCAGCACCCGCAGCCATAGAAAAAAACAACTTTTCTTCAACCCTTTCCAATCGTCTTCGTAGGAAACCACCCAGCAGCCCTTCCAGAATAGTGGAAAGCATACAGGCGAAAGAAGTGAAACCGCCAATATCAATAGTCCATCTATGAAAGCCTGCTATCATCCCCGCTAACAAACCCGCAACCGGCCCTCCAATAAGACCTGCAACAAATACCCCTACAACTCTTGAATTAGCAATAGCTCCATGAACAGGCACCCCCATATAGGTACCCACAATGCCCAAAGCACCGAAGAGAATAACTATCAATATCAGATCCCCGCGCCTCTTTTTCTGTCGAATCAATATACGTCTTATGGTTCGTGATTGAGATATGGCAAAAGCAAAAATTGCTATAAGTCCTGCCTGGTTAACAAGTGTTTTGAGGATTTGAATCATCATACATGATTATGTTCCGGTATTTCGAAATCTGCAAGAGTTTGTTTACTTTTTTAGCTTTTATGGAACCTTTTTCAATAATGAACGTCTAATAGATAAATCAAGGAGAGAAACTATGAAAAAACTTTTATTTATTTTGATAATTCTGGTTATAACTGCATCATCTGTATTTACCCAGAATATTTTTGATCCCAGATTACTGACACAGATAGGTTTGAGCACCGAAGAAATTGAGGAAATCCAGGAAATACAATATCAGGCAGAGAAAGAAATCAGGGAAGCCAATGTAGAAATGAATATTCTAAAGGCCCAGCTGGAAAAGATACTTCTCAATGAGGACCCGAACATGCAGCAGGTACGGAAAACTATAGAGGAAACTCTAAAATGGAGAATCCAGACTGAAATAGCAAATGTGGAAGCACGTATTAAAATTAGAAAGAAGATGGGTAGTGAAAACTGGGAAAAAATGCTAAGACTAAAAAAACAGATCCAACAAAGAATTCAGAATAATACACTTATTCAAAGACAGGCAGCGCCTAATGCAGGAACAGGTCAGAATAATAATGCCGGAAATGCACGTCCCGGAAACTAAAGAGACAGAAGAACTGTCTGACGAAATTTGTATTTTAAGATTTTGCGAACAAAATGACGAGGCGGCATTTGACTGCCTCGTTAAACGTTACAGCAGATCAATTAGACGTATCATTTTTACAGTTATACGCGAACCTGAGGAAGATATTGAAGATCTGGGGCAGGAAATATTACTGTCTCTTTACAGAAATCTTCCAAAGTTTTCATTCCGGTCCAGTTTCAAAACATACCTATTCCGGATGTGCAGAAACAAGGCCATAGATTTTACCCGAAAGAGGAAACGTTTATTCAAAGTAGACGAAAGGGCAAGAAATTATCTGGAAACGATTAACAATAGTACACCTGAAACGATTTATATCAGGCAATCTGAAAGAGATGAAGTAATGAAGGTTATTTTTAAACTGAAAGAAAAAGAACGCAGTCTTATTATTATGAAGGATGTGGAAAACTTAAGTATTGCTGAAATTGCAGCGGTTTTCAAAAAGCCGGTCGGAACTGTAAAATCACGGCTTCACAGAGCAAGAAAGAAAGCAGCAGAAAAAATACTGAAGGCAGGAATACAATGATAGATTATCTGGATTTAGCTCAGAATTTTATAGATAGTGACAGATCTGTTCCCAATGAAATACTCCAGCATTTGAACTTTAAAGAGCAACAGATTGTTACAAATATAGGGAAAATAAAAAATCGTGTAAAAACAGAAATAGACCGCTCCCTGCCGGACAAAACTCTAAACATTGTGAAACAATCAGATTCCAGTAAAAAAAGATACAAATTTGATCTTAAAATACTCTATGCCGCTGCAGCGTTGTTAGCTGTAGTTATATATTTCCCAATATCACAATCAATTGAAACAAAAACACTCTTAAAAGAAGAAACAGCCAGATTTGTGAATCAATTATTTCTTGAAGATGGAGATGAAGAAACCTATATACTTGCAGATCTCGGAATTACAGTCGATTGGTTTGACAGCAGTATAATACAGGATTTCCGGTAGAGACCTGAGGGCAGCTACTATACCCTTTTTACAACTATAAGGGTTTGATCGTCATCCAGATCCTGAGAACCTTTGAATAATCTGATATCTCCCTCTACAATATTAACTATTTCATCTGCAGATTTATCGTTATTATCACCGATAAGTTTTTTCAGTCTATCCAGTGTATACAAGCTGCCATCCCCCCCCTTTGTTTCAGGCAATCCATCTGTATATAAAACAAAAATATCATCTTTATTCACTTTTATTTCTTTTTTATTGTAGGTTTCATTTACTTCAACACCAACAGGAAGACCATTTGTATCAATCTGAACAAAATCTCCCTCTTTCTGATTAAAATGAAGCAGAGGACTGTGACCGGCATTGGAAAAACTAATCAGGTCAGATTCCTCATTTATTACAGTAACACTCAAAGTAGCATACTGTTCTGTGCCAATTCTTCTTGTTAATCCCTTATTTAGTACATTCAGTATATCTTCAGCATCTCTTTTGGGTGAAGATATAAAACGAATAACCGTCCTGATCATGACCATAAGAAGAGAAGCCGGAACACCCTTCCCGACAACATCACAAATAACTAAAGCAATTTTATTATTATTAAGTCGGTAAATATCATAGTAATCGCCGCTCATAGCACGGGCTGATTCAGTATAGACCCCGATACTATAGTCTTTTATCTCAGGAATTTTTCGAGGAAGAAGATTCCTCTGGATATCCGAGGCAATCATGAGCTCTCTCTGCATCTGACGTCGCTGAACAGCTTCCGTAAAGTTATACATATTATCAATTGTCAGTGCTGCATAGTCACCAAAGGTTTTCATATTGGTGAACTCCATATCTGTAAAAGCCATATCTTCTGAAGTCTTTACAAGAACCACAGCTCCTAAAACCCTCTTCGATATTATAAGAGGTATTACAGCTATTGAATGAATATACTGTAAAGATCCCCTTAAATTATTCTGAGTAAGCATCTCATTATGTTCAATTTCCTTAAGGTAAACACCTTCTCCGGTTTTAATACTCTGGCCAATTATAGTATCACCAATGGCTATAGGATGTTTATTAAGATATTCTGTTAGAGATTCTTTCGTTTTCAAAAATTCAGCCGGAACCGTAAATGGACATGGGAAAAAACTATTAAAACCAATAAGATCAATAAACTGCTGATCCTCATCAATCATATATACAGCACCTGCATCAGCAGTCGTGTTTTTAATAAATGAATCCAGAATATGATGCAAAGCACTATTTATATCTACACCCTCAGAAATGCTCTCTCCTATCTGAAGCATAAACTCCAGGATAGAATCCAGCTTTTTCCACAATTCACCTTTGAAAGTATTATAATGATTTGAAAGCTCCTCAAATTCATCTCCGGATTTAATTTCAAGGTTTTTTGAAAAATCTCCCTTTGTAAGAATCTGAACAGCACTTTCAACTATTCCAATCCGGCCGGAAATTCTTCTTCCAGTAATATTTATTACAAGCATGGATAGAATAATTGTTAATATTACAATAATCAAAACAATTTGGAGACTATTATGAATATATGCTTCTGCCTGGGATCTAAGCCCAAGGCTGAAATTATTCAGCCTCACTGTAAATTCTTCTGTGTTTTCCTCAACATTATCTCTATAGTTTATTAATGAAAATATAGAACCTGTAAGATCTTTATTATCAGTTCCCTTCGAGTAATATGCCTGCATAATCCCAACAGAACCCAGTTCTTCTTCCAATCCTCTTGATATCATTGAGTCAAGATGTTTTAAAACCGGTTGAATTTGCCATTCACTTGCCTGTTTCCACCAACCTTCAACAGCAGCAAGTTCATTTAACCTTTTTTTACCAAGTATTTTAACTGCTTTTGATTCTTTTAATAAATCCAGCTCTACCTCGAATTGCAGGATTGATTCATTCCAGTCATTTTTTAGGTCAGATAGTTTTTTTGCACTGGTCAGAAGTCCCTCGGTCTGGATGCTGAAGCGTGCAAGACTGGAAACTACTCTCTCCGCCTGATATTCCATATTTTTAATACGTAGCATCGAATTCAGAAAAAAGAGGGAGATAGAAATAGCTATAAAAAATCCAAGCGCCATTGTCAGTTCTACAACTGAGAGTTTAAATCGTATCTTCATGATAAGCTACTATAACATAGTTCTGTTATCATAACAATTATTAATAATTTTAAGGTTTTTGCGATGTACATTATGCTAATTCGTTTTTGACAATATTTTATCTGATTATGTTTACACTATCCCCTGCCCGGATAGTTCCTGTCTGCAGTACCCTGCAGAACCTTACATCCCGGGAAAGAGCACAACGTCTGCCGTCCTGAATGATTTTGCATTCAGGATAGCATTTTTTCCGTGGTTTACTTACAATAAAAACAGCTTCTCCCACCTGAAGTTCAGTATCTAATTTAAAATCATCCGCTTTAATCCCGCTGATTCGAATGGTTTCAAGGAATCTTTGGAAACAGAGTCCCGGAAACGGTTCTTCCGAAAGAGATTTTCTGCCTTCATCAAAAAAGACTGTTACCTGTTTAGTGGTTCCGACCTGGGAGTATGCATCACCCTCCAAACCAAAATTTTCCAGAAACATACCCTCTTCAACTTCAATACGTGGCTCTTTCCTAACTTTGCTTAAATATATTTTAGAAACTTCACCCATTATTTTAATCTCCTGATTATCATATCATCTCTTCCTCT
>JAUVLL010000178.1 GCA_030600745.1 Spirochaetaceae bacterium
AACTGGCTAAATCGGGAAAACTTCTTAAGGAGATGAAGATTACCGATCTGATAATTGTTGATGGTTTACATATACCATCCAGTTTTACCATGGAGGATAAGCTTAAACGTAATTCTTCTACAGAGTTTTATATGGATTCAAGTGAACTGGGTGTTGATCTTCCGGCAGTCATCTTCACACTTAGTGAACTCTGGTAGAATGGTATGAGAACCACACCCTTCAATACGCTACTACCAATAGTTATAAGACCCCCTAAGAGATTAATTACAATAGTTATGAAGCCCCCCAGGAGTTTTCTCAAAATAGTTATGTTATTACTGCTATTCGCCCCCCTTTTAGGGGGGGCATGGGGGGGCACGGCCCTCTGGGGAGAAAGTAGAATTACGGCAAAGATGGAATTATTTGACACTGTAGCCTGGCTGGGTTCAAATGATTGGATAAGTACCGGTACAGGATCGATTTCCTTAAGTATCGATCAGACAGATAATAAAAATGTTAAATCACAGTTTAGAATCAGTGCAGTTCCAAATCCCGAAACCGGGGATATTGATGTCTCTGTACCACGAGCCTATATAAAGTTCCGTTTTCCGAAAATAAGATCTGTAATAGGAAAAGCTCCATTCTCCTGGGGAGAGGGACTTATATTCAATGCGGGGGATGTAATTTTTAATGATACAGCCCTGAATACAAATCTTATGCAGACCGAGTTTCTGGATTCAGATGCATGGCTGACAACACTTTACTACTCTCTGGGTAGTTTCAGCTTTATTGAAGCCATTGTTTTACCCCCTGAGGATATTTATAATGTTCTTGCTAAAAGTTATGTAGTTGAAAATGGGATCGATGCAACCATGACCGGTGGTCGACTTGTTACCAGACTGGGAAACACTAAACTTGAATCCGGATATATATACGATGGAAGATTTGATACACATAAGCCCTACCTGACCCTCCAGGGTAATCTTTACCTGGACTGGCATCTTTCAAGCTCTCTTTCTCTTCCTTTAGGAAATACAATACAGGAATCATTGGAAGACAGTCTTACCATCACTGCTGGTATCTACTCCCTGGCAAGTATAGGTTATGATGGAACTCTAAACTATAGACTGGAAGCTCTAATTAAACCCTACGAGAAATGGGAAGAATACTCGACTGGTACAGAACTCCCTGAATCTTACGGCATCTATCTGTACCCCGAACTCTCTTATACCTTTAACTCCGGAATGGCTCTTATATTACGAAGCTTCATTTCCCCACTCGATTTGTCTGCTGCAGTAATCCCCGGGTTTTCGTGGAATGTATTTCAGGGATTTAATCTGTTGGGTTTTGCAACCTTTGGGATAGGTGATCCATGTGACACTTATGCGTGGGAATCCGAATCTACAGGTAATAGTGGATTTGCAATGATGATTGGGGTGTCGGTTATTTATTAAACAACTGTAAGGGCAGCCCAATGGGTGGGTATCCCGACCATTTGGGCTGCCCCTACGAGAAATAATACCTTGCAGAGCAAGGTATTATTTCTTTTTTACAAAATACTGCATTAGCTGTACAAAAAGATATATCTTTCTATGAACCCTGGAAATTTCTTTTTTTACATCGGTTTCCGAGGCACTCTCGATCTCTTTCCAGTTTATTATCATTTCATGATCTATTTTATCTTTATCTTCCAGTACTGATTTTAAGCTCCTACCCATTATAATCAAGTTCCGGGACGCTTCTGTTATCATTTTTAATGCCTCATCATTTGTCTCTTTCAACTGCGTACGAAGTATTGTAATACTATTTTTATCCCGATCCGACTTTGATGTCAAAGTTTTAAAAGCAATTCCATTTCTGCCTTCATCTGACAGTTCTTCATCAAAGGCAATAAGAGAATTCGAAACATCCATAACTGCATGGAAGGTATCAGATAAATGCTGACTGGATATAACAGTTGCCCATTTACCCCTTACCAAAAGCAGATCCATAAGTTTCTTTATATCACGCTTAAAGTAATCCAATAAAAATGCCTTTAGATAATTTGCAGGTGCTACATGAATAAAACCACCAAGCATCTTTTTCGTGAACATAAAGTTGGCTTTATCGGTATAATATTTCATTCTGGATATTGCAGTAGTGCCAAAAACTTCCATTAAAAGAGCATCCACTTTTTTTGATCTCCGCTCTTTAAGAATTTTCTGTAGAATTATTTCCGCCTGAGTTCTGATTTTATTTAAATATTCATCTACAATCTGATCTGAATTTACCAGCGAGGTATAGCTATACTGGGGATCTTTATCTATATGTTGAATCATCAATACAAAAATTTTCTCTTTACTGACAACGGTCAAACCTTTAAAAATCTTTTTCCAGCTGACACGATCAATAATCTCTGTTCCTTTGTAGGCCTTGAGTACATTAAACAACTCATCCCAGTCTGCATTATTATTGTTCGGGATAACTACCAGAAAGTCTTTAATATCTTCTAAAACATATTCCGCTTTTATCGGTTCAAATTTAGGATTGTAAACAAAATCTCTTTCAGGAAGTCCGGAATCAAACTTTTTTAGAGTAAAGAAATAATCATATTCAACAAGATTTAAAAATGCTGATAAAAGATTATACAGCGCATTTATTTTATTTACCTTGTCACTGGTAAATCCTGCAAAGAAATCCACCAGTTTATCCTTTAGTTCAGATACCAGAACTTTTGGCTCTACCTCTTCCGCCCGTTTCCTTATAGAATCCTCTTCCAGCAGTTCCCTTATTTCAAGTTGTTCTTCAGTCATAAATGCACTTATTATTATCGAACGAAGAACACCGGAAGAGTGTGCATTTTCCAAAAGAATCTGAGCCGGACTTATAATTTTATAAATTTCATATAAAAACTTAGCCATCGCCGGAAGAGCTTCTTCACTCTTTGGATTATAATACTTCAATCGATGTTTTTTTAGAGTTCTGGCTATTTCACGTAATAAGCGCTTCTTCTCTTTCTCAGGATCAGACCCTCTTAAAAGAATTGAAAAAAGACGTTGAAAAAAACCTTCCTTACCGCTGTTGGATGAACCCTCCAGGTTATTTTTTACCATAGTGTAAATCTATGGTAAATTGACTCTCCTGTCAATCAGGATTAAACAATCTCCCCTGCCTGGAACCTCTTAATTCCATCTCTTTTGTTAAAAGACTGTAAAAACTCCCTTTTCTGAAAAATGTCCTCGGTGCGCCCAGACGGTGTGATGGAGTATCACAAGTTAAACGATGAATGACTGTTGATCGGGGCATCCGTTCTATTGCCTCGATGGTATACTCAAGATGCCTCATACCGGAGGGAACAGTTATTTCACCCATCATATACTCTGAAAACAACTCTGTACCTATAGGTATATGCAGATTATGGATCTTTATCCCTTCCGGTTTCATTTTTGCAGTAAAAACAACACTGTCCATTATTTCATCATACCCTTCCCCCGGCAGACCAAAAATCAGATGTACAGTTGTTTTTATCCCGCTTTCTTTAAGGCGATTGTATGCTCTGACAAAATCATCCCGACTGTGACCACGATTAATTCTGTTTAAAGTATTGTTATTTGAACTCTGCAGACCAAGTTCCACCCAGACATCCAGCCCCCTCTGCCGGTATGAAGACAGAAGCTTTATATTAGCCCTGGAAATACAATCAGGACGGGTTGAAACAATAAGCTCCTTAAAGGGGGCTAACGACAGACTATAATCATATATCTCCCTAAGTTCATGAACCGGTGCAAAGGTATTTGTAAAAGCCTGAAAGTAAAGAAGCAGATATTCTGATCCATAACGTCTTTCTATAAATTTTATACTGTTTTGAACCTGATCTTTTATTCGTTTCTTTCTGCCCTCCATATCTGGTGAAATGTAGGGAGAATACAACTCCAGTGCTCCTATCTGCCCGGTTAAGGGAGGATTTCCATCATGTGCAAGGTCTGCCTCCTGACCTCTGTGATAAACTGCCATAGAACCAAGTTCATCACAATACGTGCAGCCTCCTGTCCGATCTGAATTTCTATTGGGGCAGGAAAACCCGGCATCCACGGCAACACGATAGGCAGAGGTACCATATTTCTCTTTTAAATAACGACTATAACTGTAAAATGGGTAATTTGAATTGTTCATGATGATATTATCCCATACAGCAACCGGGATTGACAATCCTTATCAATGCATCTTAGTGTGATGAGCATGAAAAGAGTACTCCCTGTTATTTTTCCCATAATGATGCTTCTATCGTCATGTGGATCCAATAATTCAACAATTATTTTATGGACTGACAAACCGGAAATGACGGCTTATGTGGAAGAATTCAACTCTACCCAGGATAAATACAGAGTAGAGATTGTATATAAAAAGCAGCCTGGAGCTGTACTTTCCTTAACGGATAATCCGGCAGATCTTATTGTATCTGAATTTCTTAACTCTCCGGGTATAATTGGACTTTTTACCCCTTTAGATAGTTTTTTTACAGATGGCATTATGGATCTATCCGTATTCTATTCCGGCTTACTTGAACTGGGGCGTAAAGAAGAGGAACTTTTTCTTCTCCCCGTATCCTTCAATCTTCCGGCAATTATGTTTAACAGGGAAACTGAATCGGATAATATTTCATCTTTTTTTATGAACCCGGACGTTATGGAAAAGGCAGCCGGGAATTTCAATAAAATAAACAATACAGATTTTCAAAGAATGGGATTTTCACCCCGGTGGGAAAGCGAGGTTCTCTTTCAGAATGCAGTTCTTACAGAAACTTATTTTCAGCTGCTGAATACAGAGATTTTATCCTGGAACAACCAAAAACTAATGGATTCACTTAAACTTTCTATAAAATGGAGTGAAGAAATCAATGGAGGGTTTGAACAGGAAGAAGAGTTTACCACCAAATTCCTCTATGATCCACCCTACAAGTTGATAGCGGAGAATCGGATTCTTTTTTACTATTCGGACCTGGTTAACTTCTTTGGCTTGCCGCCCGATAAGCGAAAAAACATGGACTTTCGATGGTTTTCTTCAGCTGATAAAATTCCAGTATTAGGCAATATCCTTTTTTCAGGCATTCCAAATAGCGCAGAAAATAAAAAAGGGGCTCTTGAATTTATTTACTGGTTTTTTGATCCCTCTACTCAGAAAAAATTATTAAAATCAACCCAGATTAAGAGAATGGATACATTTGGATTTGCAAATGGTTTTTCTTCCCTTTCGGAAGTAAATAAAAATGAACTTCCAATTATTTATCCAACTCTTGTAGGTTATATACCACCGGAATCATCACTGATATTTCCAAAACCCCTGCCACTCTACTGGAATGAACTTAAAACTCAGGTCATTAAACCATGGCTGGATGATCAGACAGGTGAAGACCCTCCAAACATATCTTTACAGAAGGCCATCGAAGAATGGCTTAAACAAAGACCTTAATTTTTATTGACAATAAGCTTTTTTCATAATACTCTGTTAGCATAAGATAAATCTAGGAGGCTTCTATGGCAGAAGTATTATTAAAAGGCGTTGGTAAAGTGTATGAAGGTAATGTACGTGCAGCGAAAGATGTAAATATTACCGTAAATGACAAAGAATTTGTAGTTCTTGTCGGTCCCTCAGGATGCGGAAAATCCACAACATTAAGAATGGTTGCAGGACTCGAAGACATTACAGAGGGGGAAGTTTCCATTGATGGAAAAATTGTGAATGATGTTCCCCCAAAAGATAGAGATATTGCAATGGTTTTTCAGAACTATGCACTTTATCCCCACATGACAGTTTATGACAATATGGCATTTGGTTTAAAAATCAGAAAATTTTCAAAAGAGGAAATTCAGAAACGTGTAGGTGATGCAGCAAAAATTCTTGATATTGAAGAACTGCTGGAAAGAAAGCCAAAGGCTCTCTCCGGAGGCCAGAGACAGAGAGTTGCTGTTGGAAGAGCAATAGTAAGACAACCAAAAGTATTCCTGTTCGATGAACCGCTATCAAATTTAGATGCAAAACTCAGAGTAACGATGCGAGCAGAGATTTCGGGTCTTCACAGCAGACTGAATGCAACAATGATATATGTAACCCACGATCAGGTTGAAGCTATGACCATGGCAGACAAGATTGTAGTAATGAAGGATGGTCTTATCCAGCAGATTGGATCTCCTCTGGATCTTTACAATAGTCCATCTAACAGATTTGTAGCAGGATTTATCGGATCACCCCCAATGAATTTTATGAATGTAGCTATAAAAGAGGAAGGTGGTAAAATTATTATTGATGAAGGAACATTTAACCTCGAAGCAAAGGGTTGTGAATTATTAAGGAATTATGTTGGTAAAAATATTATGTTTGGTATAAGACCGGAGGATCTCCACTTTGAAGTAAAGGGAAAGCCCGGCTCCACAATTCCCGCAAAGATTATCGTTATTGAACCACTTGGTGCTGAAATTCATCTCTACGTGAATACAAATAATCATCAATTTATTGCAAGAACAGGCCCGGAACTGGAGTTAAAGATAGATCAGCAGGTATATTTTACCCCTGATTTTTCAAAGGCAGCTTTTTTTGATCTGGAAACAGATCTTATAATCAAATAAACTATGTAAGACAGGGCAGTATTATTGTAAATACTGCCCCGTTGTTATTTTCAATACTAATACTTCCATCCAACTGTAATACAAGACTATAAACCAGGTTAAACCCAAGGGACTCTGCTTCATTGATTGAAAAATCTGCAGGTAATCCTGTCCCGTTATCAGCAAACACGATTTCTACTTCTTCACCCTTTTCAGAGTAAGTTATTGTGATCATTCCGGTTTGACGATCCTTAAATGCGTATTTTATTGCATTAGTGGTAAGTTCTGTAAATATTATACCCAGAGATACCGCTTTATCAAAATCTATATCTACTACAGGAACAGAAATATCAGGGACTATAGTTCTACCATCATGAACAAGAGAATCTATTAGATTTTCAACAAGATCGGTAAT
>JAUVLL010000109.1 GCA_030600745.1 Spirochaetaceae bacterium
TGTTATAGCTTCCACCATTTCCCGTTGGCCATTTCCCGATACTCCGGCTATTCCGAATATTTCACCCCAAAGAACGTTAAAACCCAGGTTTTGAACTATTGGTAATCCCTGATCACTGTTTACCGACAGATTGGAAACTTCAAGCATTGGTTTACCAGGCTTTACCTCTTTTTTTTCTAAAGAGCCGGATAATTCTCTTCCTATCATCATCCTTGCCAAATCAACTTTACTTACATCTTTAATAAGAGCGGTACCTGTAACTTTCCCTTTTCTCATTACCATTACCCTATTGCAGATGCTTGTAATTTCTTCAAGTTTATGGCTGATAAGAATTACAGAGTGGCCATTATTTATCATTTTTCTAAGGATATCAAAGAGTTCTTCAGCTTCCTGCGGTGTCAGCACTGAAGTTGGTTCATCCATAATAAGAAGATCAGCATTACGAATAAGAGTTTTTAAAATTTCTACTCTCTGCTGTTCTCCTGCAGAGAGTTCCCATATCTTCTTATCCGGATCAACGTTCAGACCGAATTTTTGAGAATATTCCTCTATTTGCTTACGCATATAGCGTTGAGGGAAAAAGAAGGGGGCCTCGTCAAAACCGAGTGCAATATTTTCCAAAACAGTATGCTTCTGCACAAGCATGAAATGTTGATGGATCATACCTATTCCCGCTTTCATACTGTCTTTAGGACTTCTAAGATAAAGGGGTTCTCCATTGACAATAATATGTCCTTTATCAGGATGATAGAGACCATAGAGGACATTCATCAGAGTTGTTTTCCCGGCACCATTTTCACCGAGCAGACCAAGGATATCCCCTTTTTCAATAACAAGGTTAACATCCTGATTGGCTTTTACACCAATGAATAATTTTGTGATGTCCTTCATCTCCAGTATTTCTATACGTTCCAAAATGAATTCTCCCTTGAGCTATATGTGTCGCTTAGAGCATACTTACTGTTAAATCAAAGAAAAATGGGGACGCTAACGCGTCCCTCATATATTAAATAGAATACTAAAAATTAGTTCTGAGGTAGGGGAGAAATGAAGTTATCAACCTGATAGTTCATTTCTGCAAAGAGATGTCCTATGGAAGCAATCTTTCCTTCAGCTACTGTCATATTCCCTTTCTGATCGTAAATAGGTCCTGTAAAAGGATCATATACATCCCGACCGGATTTCATTTGTTCATGTCTTTTCATAACCAGATCATAAATAGAGATAGAGCCGAAATCGGCAGAATCAGTCATAATGCTCTTAAGGGTTTCAACATATTTTGGGTTAATCATGTCATCCCATGTTCCACCCAGTTCTACAGCGTTCTCGCTCAGAAGCCAGAGCATGTCATAGTTTGTCATGTCTGTAGTTTTTCCCTCTTTATAGTCAAGGAGCATTTGTTCATATAAAACACCCCAGTCTGTTAACTGGCCGGTTAATACTGCATCTTTACCGTAAGCCTGCATGGGGCTGTAGTGGCTCATTGCATAAACCTCTTCACCCTTTTCCTGATGCTCCTGTGCTACTTCGATAACAGTAGGTGTATCTTCTGTAAAAGCAAGGACATCACAACCTTCAGCAATAAGTGCTTCTGCGGCTTCACGAGCTTTGTCCGGTCCATACCAGGCATAGATCCATTTAACACTTACAGTGGCTTTTGGATTAATTTCTTTAATACCAAGAGCAAAAGCGTTCATGTGTCTGAATAACTCAGGGATAGGGAATGCTGCAACGTAACCAATTTTATCAGATTTGGACATAGCACCGGCAATTAAGCCATTTAGATAGTAGATCTGGTACATGTCACCCATGTAGGTCCCCATGTTGGGAGCTCTCTTAAACCCTGAAGCATGGAAAAACGTTGTATCGGGATATTTTTCAGCAGCTTTCATTGTATCATCCATATAGCCGAAACTGGTTGTAAAAATAACATCACATTTCTGTTCCTGAACCATTCTGTCGATAAAACGAACAGCATCACCCTCGGGAACACTCTCTACAGTAATTGTCTCCAGCCATGGGAGCTGTTTTTCTGCATAAAGACGTCCCTGGTCATGAGCATAGGTCCAGCCAAAGTCTCCGGCAGGTCCAATATACACAAACCCTGCTTTAACTTTATCTCCTTTAGCAGAATCATCATCAACTGTTGATTCCTTACCACCTCCAGCGAACAGAGAGACAGATGCTATGAGCAGCAGAACTGCCAGTACAATCATTTTGAGTTTTTTCATTTTTGTAAATCTCCTTTGTTTATGTCTAATGACATAGATATATTTCATATATACCTGTGTTTTTGTCTATACTAAGACAGGTTTCAATATTATCCTGTATTTATTAAGTTGGCAAGGAAAATAGTTTTTAATGCAACAAACAATCAGAAATACAATATGTGGGATTGGATGGGTGCGCAGTTCATATAAAAAAACAAACTCCCAGGAAAGCCCGGCCATGTGTAAAAAATAGTTTAGTTGATAATATTCCAAACATGAATTAAACTAACACCCAGGGGCAAATATGGACAATGACAGAACTATGGAATTCAGATTTAGTTTTTTTACTCAGAAGTACAGAGAATCAATAGTTTTTTATAAGGATACACTTAAATTGCCGGTTGTTAATAGCTGGAACCGTGGATTTAATGACAGCGGGTATCTGTTTAAAGCCGCATCGGGTCATATAGTTGTGCTTCAGAGTGCCACAAAACAGGTGGAACCCCTCATAGATGCAGTTATTCTTATTGAAGTGAAAGATCTTGATAGCCAGTATGATTTTTGCAGGAAACAGTGTGTTGAAATTGTTCAGGAGATACAAAAGAGGGAGTGGGGCGACAGAGATTTTAAGGTTGTTGATCCAAACAGGCTTGTTTTGGGTTTTTATTCTAAAAAATAATTATTTTCCACTGGATTTAGAATAGATTTAGCAGTATATTTTCCTTCATTACCAAACTCATGGGAAAACAGAATAATCTGTTGTTCTCTAAAATATGGAGTAGTTGATGTTTAATAGCAAAATTAATAGAGGAACAGTATTCTTTCTACTGTTTCTACTTGTTTTACCCCTTGCTCTTTTTGCAGGTGGGAAAAAGGAAGAACCTAAAGAACCTGTAAGTGCAAACCCGGATGCATCTGTACAGGATACAACTGTAAGTGTTGAAAGGGAACCGTTGGGTGGTGTTGCAGCCGAAGCAGCTGCGATAGTAAATGGATCTGTTATACTTTTAAAAACGTACAATGGTCAGGTGCAGGGAATTATTCAGCAGTATACAAGTCAGGGTGTTAATTTCCAGGATGCACAGCTTGCTGAACTTAAGATTAAGGTCCTTGATAATCTTATAGACCAGGAACTTTTATATCAGGATGCTGTAACAAAAGGGCTTACAATAAGCGATGAAGCTGTAACCCGGCAGCTTGATGAGGTTAAAGGCCAATTCCCTGATGATGAGACCTATAAAAAAGTGCTTGCGTCACAGGGAATGACAGAAGAAGAGGTAAAGGCAGATATCGGACGTACCCTGATGGTTGAAGATTATATTATGAGTAAATTTGGACCTTTAATAAAAATTGAAGATGCAGACAGTATGAAATTTTACGAGGAGAACAGTCAGTATTTTTCCAAACCGGAGCAGGTCAGGGCAAGTCATATTCTTATTAAGGTAGAACCTGATGCAGAAGAATCTGAAAAAAAAGAGGCTCTCGAAAGGATCAATGCGATAAAGGTTCGTTTAAATAACGGAGAAGAATTTTCTGAACTGGCAAGAACTCTTTCTGAAGGTCCAAGTAATGTCAATGGCGGTGATTTAGGAACTTTTGGACGTGGCCAGATGGTAAAGTCATTTGAAGATGCCGTATTCTCCATGGATGTTGGAGATATCAGTGGTGTGGTAGAAACCCAGTTTGGGTATCATCTAATTAGACTTACAGCAAAAAATGCATCCTCCAGCGTTCCTTATGAAGAAGCAAAGGGGCAGATTGCTGAACATCTGACCCAGCTTAAGATGGCGGATATGATTAATGGATATATTGCAACTATTAAACCAGGTGCTGTAATTGAGATACTTGTTGATTGAGAAAAAAAATCAGCTTAAGGCTTGATTAAAATAACTATATATAGTATATTATATATACAATAAAGAGAGGCTGGTCGGAAGCAAGCTTACCTGGTCGGGACTTTGTCCCTGCTCGGTTATGCTTCCTTACCTACTCGCCTATGCGTCCATAGGAGGATAAGTATGGCAACACAACTTACTAAAGATAAATTTTTAAAAGAGATTTTTGATTACGAGAATAACAAGGAATGGGAATTTGAAGGCAAGCTTCCGGCAGTTATTGACTTTTATGCAGACTGGTGCCAGCCATGCAAAATGGTAGCTCCAATTATTGAGGAATTATCCAAAGAGTATGAGGGAAAGGTTAATTTTTTCAAGGTTGATACTGAGGCTCAGCAGGAATTGGCAGGAGCATTTGGGATTCAGAGTATTCCGTCACTACTTTTTATTCCAGTAGACGGTAAGCCTCAGATGGCAGCCGGAGCTCTCCCAAAAGCAACTTTTGTTGAAGTTATCGAGAAGGAACTTCTTGTAAACGCAACAGAAGCATAATTTCAGATTATTATTCTACAATAGGGGGGAGGACTTCATTCATAGGGCTCATTTTAATGCCCAGAGCTGAGTGAACGACTCCCCCTGTGATCATTGTTAGAATTATCTCTGCAATGATAGCAGGATCCCTCTTATCGGAAAGGATGTTGCTAAGCCCTTCCTCAAGCATCATTTGCCAATTTGCGTATGCCTGTTTAATTCTTTTCCTAAGTGCATCGTTATGTGTAATTGCTTCATATATCAGATAGATATGTAACTTGCCTCTGGAAGTAGTTTTGAACATTGTTTTAAATACCACTGATATTATTTCTGCCGGTTTTTCTCTGCTGTCGTGGCCTTTAATCCAGTTAAGGAGTTTAGCGCTCAGCCTTTTCATGTAGATATCTGTTACATCAAAAATAAGATCAGATTTGGAAGAATAATAGTAGTAGAGAGTTCCCTTGCTTATTTCAAGTTCTTTTGCAATATCTGCAAGGCTTGTATTATGGGCGCCCTGCCGTATAAAGAGTTTTGTTGCAGTATCAATAATTCTCTGCTTGTTATCAATATTTGAGTAGTCCTGTTTGCTTTTCTGCATTATACAATAAGACTATTTCTACTTGACAGTTGAGTCAATAGCAACAGAGCTATTTGTCGGCCATTAACCGATAAAAACAATATATAAATAAAAATGATTGGAATTTAACAGAGAAATGGATATATAATGAAAACCATGAATTAGATAATGATTTAAATACTCTTACAGGATGGTTATGTGGAGAGTAACGCAGAAAGAAAAGATATTGAGGTAATAAGGGAAGTATTCGCCTACATCAACAGGTTTAAAGGGAAGACTTTTGTAATTAAAATTGATAATGATATTATTGATTATGAATATTTCCCTGTTCTCCTGAAAGATATTTCTATTCTTCATCAGTCCGGAATTAGAATAATCATTGTTCCGGGTGCCAGAAACAGGATTGATGAGGTTTTGACTCAGTATAATATAAAAAGCAGTTTTCATAATGGAATACGAATAACCGATTCCAATATGATCTCTTTTGTAAAGATGGCTGCTTTTGATGTTTCCAACAAGGTCATGACGGGGCTTTCGGGTAATAATGTAAATGCACTGGTTGGAAACTGGGTGAGAGCAAAAACATTAGGTATTGTAGATGGAATTGATCTGATGAATTCCGGGGTAGTAGAAAAAATACAGAAAGAACCTCTTGTTAAAGTAATGGAAAATGCATTTATACCCATATTCCCCTGTATTGGCTGGAATTCCAGTGGGAAATCATACAATATATCTTCAGATGAACTTGCTGTTTCAATCAGTGTTTTGATTGGTGCAGAAAAGCTGTTTTTTATCACTTCAGATTCTGTTTTAAGATCAGATACTTATAAATTTCCTGAAAATTCCAGTATTGTTCATGAAGGACGAATATCCAGAATGAATATAGATACTGTGGATGAGTTTTTAGAGTTAAATACGGATAAGAAAGCGGAGTTGGAAAAAGTAGAAAGAGCCATGGATGCTGCACGCAGAGGAGTTCGAAGGGTCCATATTCTTAATGGAAAAAGTAAGGGGGTTCTGCTCGAAGAGATTTTCTCAAATCTCGGTGTTGGTACAATGATTCATGGTAATGAGTTTGAAAGAATCAGGAAAATGGTACCTTCGGATATACCTGGAGTATTAAGGATTATGGAGCCCTTTGTTAAGGATGGGACCCTGTTAATACGCGATAAACAGACTCTTCTTGATCAGATTGATAACTTTGTTATTTACGAAACCGACGGTGTTATACATGGTTGTGCTGCCCTGACACTCTATCCCGATAGTATAGGAGAGATATCAGCTGTTGCTGTTGATCAGAAATATATTAAACTGGGAATAGGCAGTAAACTGTTAAATTATCTTATAAAAAGAGCGCTGGAAAATAAATTACTGCGTATTTTCCTGTTAACGGCAAGAACTTCCGATTGGTTTGAGAATATTGGATTTATACAGGGGGCGTGTAGTGATCTGCCCAAAGAAAAACAGGAAAATTATAATTATGATCGTAATTCAAATATTCTTATCTATAATTTAGAGGTCAGAATTTGAAACGGGAACAAGGGATTTTACTGTTTTAAGCATATCAAATATTTCAAAGGGCTTGGAAAAAACAGCATCCACCCTGAACCCGTCAGTAAGTTCGGTTATTGAGTCACTATCAGTTGGCAGTTTCCCGGAGATTACGATTTTTTTGAGGTTTGGATAAGTTGTGTTTATTTCCATTATAAGTTCGATACCGCCTTTTTTCGGCATAACTAAATCTACAATAATCAATTCTATACTTTTTTCTTTTAAAAGTTCCGTGGCTTCCATGCCATTTTCAGCCTCAATTACTTTATAACCTGTTCTCATAAGACTTTTTCGTATTAGATTTCGAATTATCTTTTCATCATCTACGATCATAACTGTTGGCATCTGTGTCTCCGGATTAAAGGTGTTCCCAGTAAGATTTTGGTATTACAACGCTGATATAATATACAGCATTCATATAATTATGTCGAGTAGATATTTTGGCAAAACACACCTAAGATAGCTGGTTACTTTTAATTATTTCCTGTAAACTGTCCTCATGTATAATTCGGAAAAAAGCGCATTAATCGTTGTTGATCTTCAAGTGGATTTTTGTCAGGGGGGTGCACTTGCAGTTAATGGCGGAGATGAGATTGTAAGTGGTATCAACTATTTGATATCAAATAGCACAGTATTGTTTAAGAAGATTATTCTTACAGCTGACTGGCATCCGAAAGGCCATATCTCTTTTTCCTCTTCACATAATCTTGAACCATACACATCTATAGAAGTTGACGGCAGTTCTGCTACTCTTTGGCCTGATCATTGTGTGGAAGGAACTAAAGGATCCTGTTTTCATACTGATTTGCAGGAAGAGAAGGCTGATTTGATACTAAGAAAGGGGAGAGATGTAAATATAGACTCATATTCTGCTTTCTATGAGAATGACAGAATAACTCCGACAGGTCTTGCCGGCTATCTTGAAAATCATGGAATACGTAAAATCTACCTTTGCGGTTTGGCTCTTGACTGGTGTGTTTACTTCAGTGCTATGGATTCTAAAAATCATGGCTTCGATACATCTGTTATTGTTGATTTGACAAGGGTTGTAGATCTGCCTGCAGGGTATGCTTTGGAAAAAAAGAAGGAGATGGAGCAGGCTGGTATAGATTTGATAGAATCATCATCATTGAAATAGGGTGGTGTTTATCATTTGAATGTTCATATAGTCGAGGTTGAAACAGGTGTTGTTCTGGGTGGTTATGTCAATGATTTCTGGGTTGAGACTGAATAGGTATTCCCAGCCCTTGTTTATTACTTTTCCTGAGTGTATTATTTTTGTATGGAATTATGGGTAAACAGTCTTTCGGCTGAACTGTTTTGGGATGTCTTACAGAAAGAAGTTGATCCTGATCAACATGAACGCTGGCTTATTGAAAGAGTTATGCACCGCGGTCGTTGGGAGGATTGGCTTCTTCTACGTGCACACTATAGTAAAAATAAACTTATTGATCTTCTACCTCAGTTAAGACTTGATGCCAGGTCTGAGCATTTTCTAAGACTTTACTGTAGTTTGTGATGTTTTTCCCTGAAAGCGTTTCGCCGGAGCTGTTCAAACTGCTTAAAATCATAATGACGAGGAAAGAATTTGATAATTTCATTCTTGGTGGTGGTACCTCTTTAGCACTTAGATTCGGACACCGAAAATCAATTGATATCGATCTTTTTAATATAGATTCTTTTGATTCAATACAAAGTATTGATTATCTCCACAACCTGTTTACTGATCTTGAAGTTGTAAACAGGACTATTGGCAGTGTTTGTGCTGTAGTTCAAAACTGCAAGATGGATATTCTTCATCATCCTTATCCTTTATTGTATGAGCCGGTCATTGCTGAAGACATCCGCTTTTTATCTCTTCCGGATTTAGCAGCTATGAAAATCAATGCTGTAACAAACAGGGGATCAAAGAAAGATTTTGTCGATCTTCTTCTTCTCCATGAAAATGGTATTCCCCTGGTTAAGGCACTTGACTATTTCTGTGATAAATACGGCAATGCCGGCCGCTTTCTTGCTGTTCGCAGTCTTGCATGGTTCGAAGATGCAGAATCCGAACCTGATCCTGTGTTCCTGAATGGGTGGGTCTGGAAAGATGTGCGTAAACGTATTGAGTCTCTTGTTGAGGGAATTATACAGTAGAAGCTGCCTGGAGTATTCCGGAAGTTCCGGAGAATGTTTAAAAAAAGGAATTAAAAAGCTCCCGGGACGCGATGCCCGGGAGCAGGAAAGTGACAAACTATTAAGGAATGACAGCAACATCCTTTACCGGAGACCCGGAATTATATTGAGTAATTACTAAACCTGTAAAAACATCTGCCTGAAAAATATTATTATTATATGGTCCTGAGAAATATATAACATCATCA
>JAUVLL010000050.1 GCA_030600745.1 Spirochaetaceae bacterium
ACGACAATCTTCTATATATATACCTTCCGATATTACTTCCGGCCATTCAAGAAGTTGTCCCATATAACCGGAAGATATCTTAACATACCGTGCAGTTAACCCATTTAACATGCAAATACTCCTGTTATCATTTTAACACAAATAGAATAAATTCAATAAAAAATCTTTACAGCAACTATCGCTCTTTATAATGTTTCTCAATTCAATCTCTATATTTCCCACTCCTAATACCTTCTATCCATACGGTATTCTCAAGATATCACTCAACAGTATCTTTCAATCTCTCTTCAAAAGATATTTTATAGTCCCAATTAAACTCAGAATGAATTTTACTACTGCCTATTGCATATAGCCTATAATAACCAGGCATATCGATTAAATACGTAATAAGATCCAGAACATCTTACTGATTTATTTATTCTAAGCAAAATAGAATCTATAAAGCTTATATCTCGTCCCGGATAGTTTAATTGCTTCCTGATATTCTTCGAAAAGCATTTCATTTGCTTTCTGAATTAATTCATCATCTAACCGATTCCGAAAATAAACCATCTGTTTTCTTCGTTCAGATGGCCACCGAAAGGCATATAAAAATCTTCTAATTTTTATTGTTTTTCACTTTCTTCTCTGTACATTCACACCTCGGGGTGCAAGGGGTTTTAGGTTTTTTGCCCAGTTTGTATGCATCTCTAAGATAATATTAATTTTTAAATATTGATGAATCTGCTTTAAAGTTTACATCATATATCCGTGTATAGATTCTTTATCAATTAATTCATTTTTTAGATTCTTCCATTCATAGGATATCAGATCAGATAGAAAAATCCAGAAATCAGATGATTCGACTGTTTCCTGAACAATATGGTAAGGTAAAAAACGACTCATTTCCTTTTTGAAGCCTTCATGTACCATGGGATCAGATAGAAGGGAAGCTACTCGTAGATCCATCTTCCCGATGTAAATTCCTTTCTCTACCTTATGATCAACCAGCTTAAGTTTTATAAGATTACTCGATACTTTTATTTTCAACTGACTAAGCCAGGCAATATCCCAAAGATCTCTATTTTTTATTCTGTTTGGCCGAAGTCCAAAAGCCAAATATTTATCTGCCAATATTTCTTTTTGACTTTGTGCCTGGATTATTAAACCTCCGGTTCCCATGTCTACTCCATAGTGATTGAGCAGCATTCGGGGTTTCCGCTCGTAACTTGTTAAAGCACAAATATCAATATGGATTTTTTGACTCGGTAGGCTGGTCGTTCGCAAGCTCTCTGCCCGCCTATGCGACCTTGAATGAGCTTCCTTAGGTTTTGTTCGGATTCTTATTTTCCAGGTATCAACATTCCCTTCTTCCCGAATTGGTTCACTGACTTTTACTGATAACCCATACTTTGTTATAAATGATTGTTCAAGAATATCAGCAAGTGTAGAAAAAGTTTCCTTGTTAAAATCTGTTCCTCCTGTAAAATCCAGATCCCCACTTAAACGATTAGAGCCATAACAATCACGAAGACAAGTACCTCCAATAAAGGTCAGGGACTGTAATAGACCTGCTTTACTCATTATACGTAAAATATCATGATGAAAAAGTTCTTTTTCTACAACCATTCGCAAAGATGAAAACTCTTTCTGATTAACTAACGCCTGATCCACTATTCGGTCAAACAATGTCATTAACAACCTTCCAATTAATCAGATCAGGATTACGGCCTACAGCTTTAATATCCTCCAGGGCAAGATCTCTTTTTGCCCTCCATAACCTGCAGGGCTTATCATAGATCAGCCTGGCAGCTAAACTATCAGGTCTTTTTTTTGTATGTACAAACTCAATACTGCCCAAAGCCGCACAGTTTATTATACTGCTCCGACCAGAACTCATTAGAGTAATCCTGTTTATTGGAACTTGTGATATGATTCCTTCGTCACTCAATGCAGTTTCCAAACTAATATAATTAAAATGTTCGGCTCTCAGCCTGGAAGCCGCATGATATAAAATATAACCACGCGGATAATCGACACGATCATAAAGGTATATACCACGACAAACTCTTTTCAACAAACCATTCGCCTGGGCACGGCTTAGAAGAGTTTTTAAAGCATTTACTTTTAAATCCGGCAATAGTGCACGAAAATCAGATACAGCAAACAGATAGTGATCCGAACTACAAAGATCCTCTAAAGCTTTTCGTAAAATCTTTATACTTTGCACATCAACCTCGGTATACATAAAGTTACAAATAATGTAACTTACTGTATGCCTGACAAGAAGATATGTCAATATACGACGAACCTTATGTGAAATTATTCTTTTTATCACTGCCGAACTATAGAATAAGCGCCACCAATTAGAAGAAAAAATGTTAAATTCTACATTTTTTGCCTTTATCTATTCCCATACATCTCATCATAATATTTCTGATAATCACCGGAAGCCACTTCGTTGACCCACCACTGATTTTCCAGGTACCACTTAATTGTCCCACCTCTGGCATTTGCAAAAGCAACAACTGATTCTATAACTTCCTTTTGGAAGGAGGTTTTAAATTCTATTGTTAGACTTTCCCCTTGTTTAATAAGGGCTTTTAGTTCTTTGTTAGTATAAATCATAACTCTTTTTCATTTTTAATAAACCACACTTCTTTTTCTTCACGATACTTTTTTCGATTATTACCATATTTTTTTAGTAAATATATTTTATATTGATAGTAATCAGAAGCAAGTTTTTTATTTGATCTTAATTTATCTCTAAAAGATACAAGGTCAAACCAATAACTACTATCTTTATTTACAAGATGCAGATGAAAAAAAGTTGTTGATCCTCTATTATAAGTAAAAAAATGCCGACCTGGTCTTCCACATTCACCTAAATACCTATATCCAGGTTCAAATAAATTTATTAATTGATTTTCAATATCCTTGATCGATGAAACTGCACCAATTATATCAATTATTGGTTTTGCTCCTAAGTCAGGTACTGCTGTACTCCCAACATGTTCCGGTTTTTCAAGGCAAGAAGAAAATTTATGAAAAATCCTCTCTGATTCTGCCTTATATATTATTGGCCAGGAAGTATTGTATCTGACTATAGATAGCTTATCCCAATCAAGACCAAATGTATCTGGATTAAGTGCTTTTTGTAGAAATAATTCATCGGTATTTTCTTGTATCTTTTCCAACAGATGATCCTGGCCTTTGATACTTTCTTCCACCTTTACATTTCTTTCAGAAAGAGAAATAGCCTACTCTATTATATTGTAATGTTCTCTACTACCAGAAGAAAATAAAATTATATTAAGCTATTTTTTAACTTGTTGAGAATAATAAATCTTCATTTTACAAGCAGATACAAATTTCAATTGTTTTTATGAAAATGCATTTTTCTATTATCTATCTCTCCTATAATTACGGGAAAATCCTTTTCGAAATTGTCCAGAAAGTCCTCATCCACCATCCGTATAGAATCAAACAGGATAACAGGAAAACTTTTTAACCTTACAATCAAATCTTCATGCATAAAACCAGCTTTCTTCTGAGCTGCTTCCAGAATTTCTTTCCAGTTAAAATCATGGAACCTGCAAATTAGATATATATCAAAAATATCTTTGGGATTATCCCGGCCTATAACTGCTGTTAATTTATTACTTAATATGTTTTCAATGGTATCAATAATATATCCATTACCTTTAATCAACACTTCTTTATACCTGAATGCCGTGTCATTAACAAAATCTACCTGAAGTAAATTATCCACCTTGAATCTTATAAAATTTTTAGAATCAACCTCTATATTTAACTGATGATTCTCAAGTAATTTTACCTTTATATTCTTTACAGCAAAACTAAATCTTCCGGAATTATGAGTAAAAAAATCAAGATTATCGGAATATCTCTTTTCGTGATAGAAACGGCTTAGACATGTACCACCTGTAAGATAAAATTCTTTTTCTACAGAAAAAACTACATCAAGGACCTTATCCTGAAGCTTATAAAGCTCTTTATAATTTATACTGTCCATTTTAATTCATCTATCAGAAGAGGAGCATCAAATAAACACACCTCTGCAATATTTTTTCTTCGAAAAACATAATCAAAGTTAAAAGATGGAACTTTGTACTCTTTCATTATTACCTTAAGATCATTTTTCTTAAAAAGCCTGAAATCTGTTAATATGTCTGTACTGTTTATTAGAATTTTTTCAAACAGATATTTTTTTGCTCTCATATCTTCTGAGTAAAATATTTTATCAATATCTTCTACTGTTATTTTACTATCCCAAAAACAATCGCTTATTATCCGCTTGTAATGTGAATAATCAACATTTTCCATTTGCAATTCCTCTGCTTATTTCTCAACCCTGCTCATCTTTTGAAAGTACTCATTATTATCCATCAGCTCTTTATATGTTCCGCTGGAAATCACTTTCCCTTTCTCTATCATATAAATAACATCAGCTTTTATGAGAGTTGTAAGTCTGTGAGCAATAATTATTATTGTTTTTGTACCAGTAAGATTCTCTATGGCCTCCATAACAACGTTTTCTGTTATTCCATCCAGGGCACTTGTGGCCTCATCCATTACGAGAACCTCCGGATCAGTGTAAAGAGCACGGGCTATTCCCAATCTTTGCCTCTGCCCTCCGGAAAGGCGAACACCTCTTTCACCTACAGTTGTGTTATATCCATCGGGTAGTTCATTTTCAATAAAATCTGCAAGATTTGCAACACTGGCAGCTTTTTTCACCGCTTCCATATCTATTTTCTTTTCATTAACACCGAAAGCAATATTTGCAGTAATAGTATCATCTGTTAAGTATATAAACTGAGGAACATAACCCAGGTTTGCCTGCCAGGATCTCATGTTCAGATCATTGACTACAGTCCCGTCTACTATTATTTCCCCACTTTCAGGTTTTAATAGTCCAAGAATAATATCAACCAGGGTAGTCTTACCGCATCCGGTAGGTCCAACTAGCCCAATAGTCGTATTTTTACTTATATTAAAACTCTGATCCTTAATTACAGCATCTTCGGTTCCGGGATATGTGAAGGATATATTTTTTAGTTCAAGCCCTTTTTCAAAGGGTATAGGTATAATTTTCTCTTTTTTCTCCGGAAGAGGAACTTCAGGTACATGAGAAAGATGATCCATCATCATTTCAACAACAGGCTGATGAGCCCTAATTGAGCTGAAACTGTTGAATAAGTTCTTGAATTTTGATTTTATCCTGTTTGCCGCAAGAAGATAAACACCAAAAATTGGGATGTATTTTGCAAAATCAGATGTAAATGCTATTAAAAATGTAACAATAAGTACTGCCCCACCATCCATAACTGCATTCAAAATTGAATTCGGAACCTGGCCGATAACTCTTATTTTAATATTTGCCTTTGCTATTTTTCGGGAGGGTTTAATATACTTACTTAAAAAATATCTTTCCTTCCCAAGAAGTTTGACATCCTTAATTCCTGATAAGACTTCGGAAGTGCTTTTAAACCTCTCTGTATTGGATTGAAGTCTGATATTGCCAAGCTTTACAAGAATTTTACTTACAATCAGATAAATAAATCCATAAACTCCGCCAATAGTCACAATTACAGTCAATGCAACCAGGGGATCGATAACAATAAGAGCTGCACTGAGACCCGTTCCTACAATAATGTCAGTTGCTGTATTAAAAAGAGGGGTTATATAGCCTTTTAGAAGCTGTCCTACTTCTCCAAGAACATTCTTAGAAAGAGTTGAACTGTTTTCATTAAGGAAAAAAACATATGGACGGGAGAGATAATTTGCAAGAAGCCTTGATGACAGATGATGCCCCAGCATATTTCCAAACCTGCTTTTTGCATATTTAACAACAATGTTGAAACCGCTTCGTATTAATATTGTTCCAGCCACTCCAAAACCCAGCGCAATCAAAAATGAATCGGTATCTGTAAAATTAAGAAAGTCATATACTCTTTTTAAAATCTCATTTGACTCAATTAAATCAGGTCTGGCTGCAACAGCAAGAAATGGCATAACAGAAATTACGCTTGCCATTTCTATAATAGATAAAATCAGAATGAGAATAAAGAGAATTAGAACTCCCTTCTTTTCCCTTTTAGTAAGAATATTAAGAAGAGTTTTAATTCCTTCCATAATATTCTTGTCAGACCTGTCATTTATGCGGCCGGATTTATATAAAGCTGTTTTCATTAATACATCCTGTGTGAAACGTTTAACTTGAGTTCAATAACTGTGTTCTACTTATTTATACTAACCATGATTTTTTTATTCTAATTATTTCTCAAAGAAATCAATAAATCCGTTTATGTCTGTAAGATCAACCTGTACTGGATTATTTCCAAGCCTCTCAATATTTACACTCTTAAAAAGACGTCCAACCGTATCGTGATCCAGGTTTACTGCATCAACTTTAAGTCCAATCTCTTCCATAAGTTTGTAAAAAACAGCAGGAAAATTCTCTAAACTTTCTGCCTTAAAAAAATCCGCAAGTTCTTTCAGTCTTGAAAAAACAAAATCTCTTCCTCTTGGGTCATTGCAGGTGGAATCTGTTATCATTGAATTCTGACTAAAAACCCAGCCGAACATTAGCCCAACCGAATGACCATGAGGCAAATTAAATTCAGAAGTTAAAAAGTAGGATAAGGCATGGGCAGCAGTAGTTTTTGTAAGATTAATTGCCTTACCACCCAAATTCCCAGCTTCCTGCAGTGCTTTTCGATTGTTTATATTCGGAGAATTAACAGCTTCTTTAATATTCTCAAGTACAAGTTG
The DNA here is from genome assembly GCA_030600745.1 of Spirochaetaceae bacterium. Classification (GTDB taxonomy): domain Bacteria; phylum Spirochaetota; class Spirochaetia; order B11-G9; family B11-G9; genus JAJRQE01. The sequence continues at coordinate 6,778 of JAUVLL010000050.1, forward strand.
AATTGCTTTTAAAGAATACCCAGACGATTCTTCTGTGGAACCAACAGACCAAAATGATTCCATGGCCTGACAAAGCGCATCCATAGCAGTATAGGCAGTTATATAGGGCGGCAGAGACAGGGTTAAATTTGGATCCAGTATTACATATGACGGCAATAACAGATCACTCGCCATAGAGTATTTGGAGCCGTCAACATAAACAACAGCAAAATGTGTTGCTTCACTTCCGGATCCGGAAGTTGTTGGTACAGCTACATGGGGGACTGCAACCCTGCTTATTTTTAATTTTCCTGTGGCATAATCTTCCGGATTTCCATCTATGCAGACCAGACTATCAATCAGTTTTGCCATATCTATAGCTGTACCACCGCCAATAGATACAATAACATCTGCTTTCGAGGCGGAAAATATATCTATACCTTTATAAACATCATTCAGTTTTGGATTAACTTCGAAGTCATTAAAAAAAATTACCTGATCTTCTAAAAACTGATCGAGTATCTTTTTTTTAGCACCGGTGCTTTCAAAGGATTTTTTACCGGTCACAAAGAACAATTTTTTCCAATTGTTCTTTACTGCTAAATCCCCCAGTTGGAGTAAAGAATTTTCTTCATTATATATTATCTTTCTATTCATTTATCTTAACCTTTGCCAGTTCCAGATCTTCTTCAGTATCTACTTCCATGCAGAACCCGCCTTTAATATCCATGGTGGATAATTCCAGTTCTGATGAAATAGAATTAAAAGCATTTTCTGCATATACACCTGTTTCGTCTCTACTGACAAAAACTTCAATTTCATCCATCCATTTATTCATGAAACTGCCTGACAATTTATAAACAGGCAAAAGAAAGAATACATTGTCTGCCTTTTTAATATTTATACCTATTTCTGAAATTAAGGAATCTTTAACTTTTCCTTTGAAATCTTTCTCCGGAAGTGCTACAGTTGAATCTATAATAACAACATCCTTTTCAGTACTGTTTATAATATCTGCAAGAACCATCTCTTCCAGTACAATATCACCATGCATAAGAAGAATTTCTTCCCTTATTAATTTATCTGCTAAAAACATTGAATAAATATAGTTAGTAGAACTAAATTCCTCATTCCGAACATATTGAACTTGTAAATCGGGAAAAAATTGACCTACATAATCCGGTATCTGGTTCCCGTAGGGTCCTATAGTTATAAGAATATCCCTAACACCGGCTTGAATCAGCATGCTTAGTTGCCTTGAAAGTATGGTTTCGTTATTATTAAGAGAAACCAGACATTTAGATTTATTTACAGTCAGATCTCCCATTCGGGAACCAACACCGGAATTTAATATTACCGCTTTCACATGCTCTCCATAAAATTTTCTTTAGCTTCTGATGGCGGTATGGTCGGCCTGCCAAGGTCCGGCCTTGCACCCTTTTTTACCAGTATTTCCAGGAAATCCAGATCTCCTTCTACCATTCTTATTACAGCTTTTTTTAACTCATTTTCTGTTTTTACCTGCATAGATTTCTCTATACCGGAGGCTTTGGCTATATCACTTAAGATAACTGATCCGGCAACAGTTGGTTGACCACCGACTGAATCATGTGCCCCATTATTAAAAACTATATGCTTAAAGTTTGCTGCTTTTTTTGATGCATTTACAGGAAGACTTCCCATATGCATCAGAACTGAACCGTCCCCGTCAAAACAATATACATTTTTACCTGGATTACCTAATGCTGCGCCCAAAGCAATCTGGGAGGTATGACCCATTGATCCTACAGTAAGAAAATCCCGATTATGTGTTTCCTCTCTTTTTTCTCTAAGTTCAAATAACTCTCTGGACAATTTCCCAGTAGTTGAAACAATTAAACTCTCCTTTTCAAGTTGTTCAACAACAATCTCCAAAGCTTTTTCTTTATTCATTTCAGAAATATCCGGTTTTATTTTCTTTAATTTATAAGGAACAAAGGAACCTTTTTTTACAATAAGTGCATAGGGTTTATTATCTTTTAACCGTTTCTCAGCTTTTATCCAGGTTTCATCAATATTACTGGATTCATCAATAATTGAATAACCTATACCCAAACACTCAATTAAAGGCAAGGTCAGCTTTCCCTGCTTTACATGCTGAGGTTCATCCTTCAAACCAGGTTCTCCCCTCCATCCAACTATTAAAAGGACGGGGATTTTATAGACATCTTCATCAACTAATGATATCAGTGGATTTACAGCATTTCCAATACCGGAATTCTGCATATAAACTACCCCGGGACGACCAGTTGCCAGGTAGTGTCCCGCAGCCAATCCAACAGCATTTCCTTCATTGGCTGCAATAACATTATTTGAAGAGTGGTCTTCAATATAAGCGCAAAAATCTTTTAATAACGAATCCGGTACACCGGCAAAAAAATCCAACCCTTCGGACGTCAGCTTATTGTATAGTTTTCCAGGATCTATCATCTACTTGCCTCCCGGAATAAGGTGCAGGATTTCTTTAATAGGCATACAGTATTCATCTGCTTCCAAAGATCTGTGATGTTCCAGTATCGATTCTGCTGTCTTCTGCATAGCGGGGTATGCACTTCGCAGCATATGATTAGCATGAATGATTACATTTGCTCCAGCTTTTGCCAGTTCGTCTTCAGTTATTGAATTATAACTTGTAGGAACAACTATAACAGGTACTTTCGACTCAAACTTAGAATATTTACCCAGAAACTCCAGTATTTCTGTGGGTTCCTTTTCTTTACTATGAATCATTATTCCGTCTGTTCCTGCTTCAATATAGGCTCTGGCCCGGGTTAGAGCATCTTCCATTCCAGCTTTTAATATAAGGCTCTCAATCCTGGAAACTATCATAAACCCATTTGAAATTTGACTCCTTTTCCCAACTCGTATTTTCTCAGAAAATTCTTCAATAGTACTGCGTGTTTGTTTTACCTCTGTTCCAAATAGGGAATTCTTCTTTAGACCCTTCTTGTCCTCAATAATTACTGCAGAAACACCTAATCGTTCAAGAGTTCTTACCATATATGAAAAATGTTCAGTCTGTCCTCCAGTGTCTCCATCCAGAATAATTGGTTTGGAAGTTACTTCCAACACTTCGTTTATGGTATTTAATCGGGAAGTGAAATCAACCAGTTCAGTATCAGGTTTTCCTTTCGATGTAGAATCTGTCAGACTGCTTATCCACATACCATCAAATTCCCGATCAACATTATTCTCCGTTAGCTTTGTTTTTTCAGCTATCAAACCGGATAATCCGCTATGAACCTCTAATATTCTAACAACATCTTTTGAATTAATAAGTCGTTTTAATCTGTCTCTTCGCATATCCGGTGTGTTAGTAACTTCTGCAATAGCCTGGTTTAATGAGCGTGCAGAAAGTCCCTCTGTATATGGAACTTCAATTAACTCGCCGTTCCACTTTTTTATTACATTCAGGACCTTTTGCCGTACTTTCATCTGTGGACCAACCTTCCAGTCATCCCCATGGACTACATAGTCCGGCTTAATTTTTAGCAGATTGTCTGTATAATCCAGGATTCCCTGAGGAATAACTTCGACAACACCCTTAATATTAGCTACAACCTCTTTTCTTTGATCGAAATTTAGATATGGTAATCTTTTATATGAGGCAATTGCCGAATCTGTCAGGAGTCCAACAATAATATCTCCCAGTTCTGCTGCTTTTTTTAAAACATTAATATGCCCTGAATGAATAAAATCGGCACTCATTGCTATGTAAACCTTTTTTTTCATGATATATCCCTTTATGTATAATTTGTTTATAAATTTCAAATCCAACGTTCAAATTAAAACATTCTGTAAAAATGCTCTGTCGGACCCCTGCTCCTCTTTGTCGGGCAGATAATTTTCCGAATAGAGAAGAAAAATTCTGCTGTTTACACCATCTTCCTTAATATACTTTAAATCAGCTTTTATACAGGAATGCTCCACAATAAAATCCAGATCACTGGACCCCTTTAGCAGTAGTCCCTCGTATCCCTGCTTTTTAATATCCATGGTCAAATTTTCAATAGCTTCCTTATAGTATACAACATTCTTAATTGTCCTTTTAAAATACCGGTAACTCTTCCTTGTAAGCGCCTCAATTCCTGACGGTGTTACTATATAATGTATATTTCGATTGTTTACCCTTTTAATTATAAGCAGACCCTTAACTGCCAGACGTTTAAGGATTGCATTTGTCATTCCCAGAGATAGTTCTGCAACCTCTGCCAGATCTCTTTGACGTACTTCTCCCGGCTTATTATAGATGTTTTCGAGGATAATTAATTCTTTTTCATGGAAGTGGTTGTTCTTCATCATTAATTTTAGGGTATAGAAATGCGGAATTATCCCACGGCCTTTTGTAAATCCTTAACCTTATCTGTCTTTTCCCAGGTATAACCAGACTTCCCAAAGTGACCATATGTGGCTGTGTCCAGATAGATAGGCTTTTTCAAATCCAGATCCCTTATAATCCCTGCAGGTGTCAGATCAAAAACTGATTTTACTGCTTCCTCTATTTTATACTCAGGCACTTTACCTGTACCAAAAGTATCTACCATAACAGATATTGGAAAAGGGACTCCGATTGCATAGGAAAGCTCAACTTCACATTTAGAACATAATTCTGCTGCAACTATATTTTTAGCTATGTATCTGCCCATATAGGCTGCAGAACGATCCACTTTACTGGGGTCTTTACCGCTGAACGCACCACCGCCGTGCCTTCCCATGCCGCCATAGGTATCTACAATTATCTTACGCCCGGTTAAACCGGTGTCACCAAAGGGACCTCCAATAACAAAGCGTCCTGTAGGATTAACATAGTACTTTGTATTACTGTCAATAAGCCCTGTAGGTTCAAGAACAGGTTTGATAACCCTGGATATAATTGTATCTTCAATTTCATCGTGCCCTACTTCCGGCCCATGCTGGTGGGAAATTACCACTGCATCTATTCTTTTTGGAACTCCATTTTCATATTCTATTGTAACCTGGCTCTTGGAATCGGGACGGAGCCATTTAATCTCACCTGAATGACGAATGTCCGCTGCTTTCTGCAGCAGTTTATGGGAATACATTATCGGTGCCGGCATAAGTTCCTGTGTTTCGGTGGTGGCAAACCCGAACATCATCCCCTGGTCCCCTGCTCCCTGTTCCTTATAGATACCCTGACCGGTTGTAACCCCCTGGGATATATCAGGAGACTGGGAATTGATAATGTTTATTACGCCCATGGACTCATAATCCAGACCGTACTCCGCTTTGGTATATCCAATCTTTTTAACAAGATCTCTTACTGTATCCTGTATATTTACAAATGCTTCCGTGGTAATTTCACCGCCCACAAGAACCATTCCCGTTGAAGCATATGTTTCACACGCTACCCTGGACTCCGGATCCTTTTTTAGACACTTGTCCAGTACCGCATCGGATATCTGATCACATAACTTATCCGGATGCCCTTCGCTTACACTCTCTGAAGTAAAGTAATACTTCCTGTTTTCCATTCTCATTCTCCCTTGCAAAAAAAATATTATCTTTTTATCATTCTTCTTAGATTTTATAGTCCTTTACCTCCCCGGAGAAAATCAAAAAGCAAATTTAAACTCCGGGAATTTATAAATTTCCTATACATTTTCTACTATAAGATTAAGATCACTTGATCCTTTAAAAATTATCCCTTTGAAAGCTATTTGAGAAGTCCTTCAGAATCGGGGCTAAATTGTACGAATTCCGTAATTCCAATTGCAGTAAAATACAGCTCTGCCCTTTCACGCCCTGTTTATTAAACAGAGGCTTAGCTGCTGCATTTGTACTGAGTTAGAAAAACGCCGCCGAAACAGGCTGTTTATCAAGGTATTTCTCAGATTTTTTTATCACTGTTGTTCAAGTAATGAACAATATAACACAATAGATATCTATTTCAAGATGTAAATAATCATCTTTTACTACTATTTATACTTGTTTATTTGAAAGCAGTCAAATATATAATTGTCAGTGGTAAGAATAATAAAAAAACCAACCCCTGCCGCCTTCATGAGCTTTTTACGATGTGGCCTTTTTTTACGATTGCCTGGTCGTTCGCAAGCTCACTGCTCGGCTATGCGTCCTAAGCATGGCGATTTGCTTATATATTTTTAAATAATTATATGTAATAATAGATT
>JAUVLL010000138.1 GCA_030600745.1 Spirochaetaceae bacterium
CGATCTCCCCGATCTCGGACTTGAGGGTGCTGTATCGCTCCTTTTTCGATGCGAAGGAGGCTATTATCTGATCTATCTGATCGACGATCTTATCGCGTTTCTTATCCTTCAGTCCGAGCGCGCCACTCATGACTATCTGCATCATCTCTGCCAGAAAATCGTTGACATCGGTTACGCCCGCCGAAATCGGGTTTTTGAGGAACACATCCAGCAATCCGGTATGCTTCTTCGAAAGCGTGTACCTTCCGCTCTCGCTCTGCTTTTTCATCCGATTTAATGCCTTGTTGAGTGGAATAAATAGTTCTGTTACGTTACTTTCGATATTATTCACTTCGTTCTCTCTCTCTTTCAGTCTGCCTTCAAGTTCAACAAAAGAACTCCATTCCTTGCTCTGTGACAACTGCTCCAGTTTAGCGGTACAATCGCTTACTTCACGTTTTATTTCATCTATTTTAGAACTGTTATTCTTTATCTTCGAGTTACATGAAGTGATATCTCTTTTTATATCATTTATTAGCTGTATGCTACCTGTCACTTCATCAAAGCCCTCTATCTTTGCGCCTTCTGCATCAAGCAAATCTTTAAGTTTTGATAGCGATGTTTTTATATTTTTAATGTCAGAGAATACCGCGCCAACCTCCTTTGGAAACAGGTATTTGGCGCGGTTATGGCTCTTCACCGACTTCTCGATCGTGGTGTCGAGCGCAGTGTCGAAATGCCTGTGAAACTCCATAATATCCTGATAATCCATCGCCGGGATGGCTATCCTATCGATCATCACATTGATCTGCTTGATCATGCTATCGCGGGCTGCAAACCCCACCCGGAGTGCGCGGGACGGCAACTCTGGCGGATCTGCGACTTTCAGGCTCTCGATATCGCGCACCAGTTGCTCTTCTGTCGTCTCGATCTCTGCGAATATCTGCGCGGCGGATTCGAAGAACCCGTCAAGTTCCGCTCCTGTCATGTCCGAAACCCAGCCATCAAGTTCACTAAAGTCCATCGTAGCGGTATCAGGCGATTTCTGCTGGTTCTGCTTCCCAATGAGTTTACTCAACCATTTCACTGCCATACCATCCTGTCTGAATTCTGTTCGTATGCCTGCAGGGTTGTCGCCGTCTTGTATTATAGGTACTGAATGCAAAATAAGACTCTGGTAGATCGCCGTCGCAGGATACCTTTAAGTACATCCATCGATCAAGCATATCCTGATGATTCTTTGATAATCCGAAGGAGATTTACTAAATGGGAAATCGATAACACCCCTATCGGCATTCAAAAATTATCAATTAGAAAGAAAATACAATATCCTCCGCCCTTGCTATTACATCTTTTCGACCTTCCCCTAAAAGGGCAGGAATCTCTCTGGAATGATGCCCGATGATATTCTCAATTTCTGTGCTGGTAAATTTACTTACGGCATTAGCGATACCATTTATTGACACAACTTCACCTTTATCAAAAACTCCCTCAACAGAAATTATTCCTGCAGGAAGCAGGCTTTTATGGTTTCGTATGGCAGCCATGGCTCCCTCATCAATATTTATTTTTCCTATGGGCTCACTGTAAAGAATCCATCTGGATCTTGCTGAAAGCTTTTTACCACCAAGGAAAATGGTACCTTCATCTTCACCGTTAAGAAGTCTGCTTAATATATCCGCCCTGCCGCCATGGGCCAGAATTGTTTTACATCCGGCATTTGCTGCAATAGAGACAGCCTGTAGCTTGGTTTTCATACCACCAGTTGAAAATTCACTGCCTTTACTGCCGGCAAAACCTATTATTTCCTCTGTAATCTCATTAACACTGGATATAAGAAAAACATCTGGATCTTTCCTCGGGTCTCCATTGTACAAACCATCAATATCCGTAAGAATTATAAGAAGGTCCGCTTCTACCTTGCTTGCTACCATAGCACTGAGTCTGTCATTGTCGCCAAAAGCAGAGCCAATTTCATCGGTAGATACAGAGTCATTCTCATTAAAAATTGGAACTATTCCTAAAAAAAGAAGAGTTTCCACAGAATTTTTCAGGTTAAGGAAGGTCGTTCTATTGTTAAGAACCTCCCTTGTTATAAGTACCTGGGCTATTGAAATACCGTATTTCCCAAAAGATTCTCTATACTGATGCATTAACAGTGGTTGGCCGATTGCAGCACAGGCCTGTCTCATCTTTATATCTTTTACCCGGGTCTTCAAATTAAGTTCGCCGGCGCCCATCCCGATTGCACCGGAACTAACAAGTAAAACCTGAATTCCACGCTCCCGAAGCCCGGCAATTTGTTTGCTGATATCCTGAACATATTCAACATTGAATTCATGATCTTTAGTAAGAAGATTTGTACCAATTTTAATTACTACTCTTCGTAATTTGCTAAAATCCCGCATTAATTGCTTCTCTTGTACTCTTTATTAAGACTTTTGTGGGTAAAGCTCTTTTTCCCACTGGAATAATCTGCAACTTTATGGCCATTACCCTTTAGTCTCCACTTATAGATAACAAGACCTTCAAGGCCGACAGGTCCCCTGGCATGTATCTTATTTGTACTTACCCCCACCTCTGCACCCAAACCATATCGGAATCCGTCAGAAAAACGGGTACTGCAGTTCCGGAAAACATCTGCAGAATCGATTAAGTTCATAAACTTTTCAGCCTTCACACCATCTTCAGTTACAATTACATCAGTATGCCCTGATCCATACTTATTTATATGTTCAATAGCGCTGTCCAGAGAATCCACAACTTTTACGGATAAAATATAATCAAGATATTCAGTACTCCAGTCTTCTTCGGAAGCAGTTTTTACATCAATATACTTTCTTGTCAGGTTACACCCGCGAAGCTCCACATTTTTACTTTCCAGTCTCTCCTTCATCATGGGAAGAAAGGTAGAAGCTACGGATTTATCAACAAGAAGAGTTTCCAGGGCATTGCAGACAGCAACATACTGGGTCTTTGAATCGTCGGTAAGTTCAACTGCCATTGACAAGTCCGCTGCCTCATCAACAAAAAGATGGCATATTCCATCAGCATGACCCATTACAGGGATGGTTGTGTTCTGCATAATATACTTAACAAAACTGTTGGAACCTCTTGGTATAAGCAGATCAATGTTGTCTTCCATCTCCAGCATTTTAGTAACATCCTGACGTGTTTCCGCAAGCTGAATCCAGCCGGAAGGTATTCCTGCAGCAACTGAAGCATCCCTGATAACTTCAGTTAACGCTCTGTTTGTAAGAGAGGCCTCACTGCCCCCTTTAAGAATTACCCCATTACCGCTTTTAAGGCAAAGAGTGGCAATCTGTACCAGTGCATCCGGGCGGGATTCAAAAATCATTCCAATAACACCAATAGGACAGCTAACCTGATACAGCTCAAGGTCTTTATCCAGCTCCCTTGCTGATATTGTCTTTCCCACAGGATCAGGAAGTCCAATAAGGCTTTCTATTCCACTGCAAACCTCAGTAATCTTTGCATTATCAAATTTCAGTCGTTTTAACAGAGGGGCAGAAACATTTTCCACTTCTGCTTTTTCTATATCAAGACGATTTGCCTTTATTATCTCATCTTTTCTTGTTCTGATTTCGTCTGAAATATTTTTCAGAGCCTTATTGCGTAATTCCAGGCTGACTGCTCCCAGAAATACCTGGGCATTCTTTACCTCTGATGCAAGTTCCTGAATTCCCATCTTTAACCTCCGGGTAAAAATAATTAGTTCTGATTTTAAACTTTTTACTATCCATTATCAACAACCCGCCTGTCATGCCATCCCCTTGCTATATAAATAAATGGTGTATCCAGTATTGCTACTACCCACTTAAGAAGATAGGTTGTTATGAGTATATCTATAAGAACTGCTGTCTCAAAAACTCCCCAGAATGCAATAAAAGTGAAAATTAAGGTATCCATCAACTGGCTGACCATAGTACTTAAATTATTTCGCAACCAGATAAATTTTATTGATGGAAACCTTTTCCTCCAGAAATCATAGGCCCAGATATCATGAAGCTGTGAAATACCATAAGCGACAAGGGACCCAATAGCAATTCTCGGCATGATACTGAAGATGGTTACCAGGCTGTCATGAGCAAAGTCACTGGAATCAGGTATAAAAAAAAGCGCCAGATTCATTAGGATTGTCAGCATAATAAGAGAGAAGAATCCCATACCTACAGCCCTTGCAGCATCTTTTTTCCCATAATTTTCACTTAGAATATCAGTTACCAGAAAACTTGTTGCATAAACAATATTTCCCAGTGTAGCCGTAAGCCCGAAGAGTTCTACAGTTTTTGTTACCTGAATATTAGCAACAATAACTGCAACAGGCACCCACAAATAAAGTCCTGCCTTACCCCATATTTTATAACTGAAAAGTATTGCTCCAAAATTCACAAGAAGCATTGCCGCCCATAGAAGTTCATTCATATTATTCTCCTGTTAATTCCTCTCATTTGCCCATAATCAGGCTGAGGCTTTTCTCTATTTCTCCAAGACGCTTATTAAAACTGGCTATGCTGCGCTCTATTCGCTGCTTTTCCTTCTGCAGCCGCAATACAGGATCCTCACGGATAGCTGCTGATGATGCAAACCGGGTTTTAACCGAGTCAGGGCTGTTCCCTCTTAGAAAAGCTTCTTCCGCCATCCTGCGATCTTTTCCTGGTTTTATCCGGGCAAGGGTCTTCATGTTTTCATATCCCACATCGGGGTTTATATCTTCCCTATAAACACTGATAAGCTGTTTTGCAGCAGTTCGGCCAAGCCCCAGCTCCCTGTCAACATAATCATTAAAGCTCATATCATATTTAAGACAGAGTTGATAGGATTTCATTAGAAGTTTACCAAAATCTCTCATCATCTCTCCATTTTTCAGAATAAATTTCTCTTTAATCTCCCTGGTCAGAACCTGGAAATCCGGTTCTGTTTTAAACTTATTGACATAGATCTTTAATCTCTCTGCTTTTCCCAGTAGCCCATGAAGTATTGACCAGAACTCTTTGGTATGTGCTCTTTTGGAAACAGGTACAAGTGAGGAAGTTACATGGATATGATGTGCAAATTCATGAATTGCAGTATAAAAAAGAGCATTTTGATCCTCTGTATTTCTATTATGAATAATAATCTCTCTGGAATCGGGCTTATACAAGCCGTCTACCTTTTTACTCTTTTTCCCGGAAAAGATAACCGAAAATTCCTCAACATCCCCCTTCAACTGAAGGAGGAATTCTTTTACCTGAGTTTGGTTCATCAAGCTGCTTCTAATTTAAAGAAAGAGCTTTAACAATCCCTTCCACGTACTCATAATTACTTTCAAGAGCTTCCACAAGCTTTGCAAAAGCTCTGTCATGTGCCTGCTCCGGCGAGAGACCACCATCCTTGAACTGATCGCTTTCATAACTGTAGATAGTCTTCCCTCTTTTTACAAGGGAAATAACTGCGCTGGCCTGGGCCATATCAGGTGCTCCCTCCAGATATTTTGGAAAGTCTGAAATTCTAATGTCAAATTTTATGTATGGAGAATCTACAGGACCTACTTTAAAGGGCAGATTGCGGGAGGAGAAAAGTGATTTTACAGTTCCATCGACACCATAGAGATCAATTCCGTCAGGAGTTACCAGCTCAAGACCTATGGAAACTGTCTGGACATCTACAATAATAACCTTCTCTGGTAAAATCATCTCCTTCAATGAATCATCAAAACCAATTTTATCCCTGTCAATGATAAGAGTTATATGATTTTGCCCCATCATTAACTCACCGGACTTAATTTCACTGTCAAATGTTCCATTTTGATCTGTCAAAGAAGCTATAATATTCGCACCTGCCTCAGATACAAGGGAAAAAGGCATATTCCCGATTCGGGAAGATATATTTGAATTCATAGCAATAGAAAAAGCTGCAGACTGTCCTGTTTCAACCTCAATATTTTCCGGTTTTACACTTAAATAGATTGAATCCAGATGCTGTTTAAGGATATTGCCTATTATGTCAATTAAAGAACCGGATTCCCCATTAAAAATAGTTTTAAGAAATCCGGAATAAGGAGATTCTTTAATCAAATTCCGTGCTTTTATCAGCTCCTGAATCCTTGTAACCAGTGGTCTGTTAAAATCATTCAGAACAGGAGTAAGAAATTCCTTTATTCTGGATATTAATGCATCCATCTCCTCTTTTTTTATCCGTTTCCATTCAGATTTTGAAAGTCTCATATATACCCATGAGCCGGCTTCTTCAGAATAATAGGTATCTACTGTTTCAACCCCGGACAAACTCTTCTCTACAACAGCAGTAATCTCATCCACTGTAGAAGTGGAATAATTTCCGTCAGAATCATCTTTAGTAAGAATTACAATCTCATTATGAATTTCTACCGAAATAGATGCTGCAACATTTGACCGGGCACCAGCCTCTGCAATTTTCCGATCCTCTGCCTCATTACCGGTATTTGAGCCTGCTATACCAATGTAATATGCATCATCAACAGGATAGTTATCCATCCAGTCGGGACGATTTGGATCAATTTTTGCTGATCCGCCACCAGTGGCACAGGATAAAATAAATACTGATATAATTGATAGTACTGCAAACTTCCTCATATTTTGATACTCCCTCATTTTTATCTGAAAATAATAATTATTTCTATTATTGATCTACAGGGCAAACTGCCAGTGTATAATATGTATGGCCATTATCGGTACTCCACCGCCCCAGTACGTAGAAGCCTTTAATATATGTTGATGTTACTTCATAATTGGTTTCGCTGAATGCTGAACCCGATATTTCTGATTCACGATCAGCTCTCTTTGCTTTAACCACAACAGAAACCTGTTTTGCCAAACTGGCCAGAGCCTGTTCATCGGCTTTCCTTATTGAATCAATTTTATAGCGGCTGCGCTCTACAGCTCCAATACTTACAAGATAACCTGGAAGTACAGGTACATTGTAAAGCCAGTCAGGATCATTTCCTTCTCCGGGCTTTTCATCGAAATCTCCTCTGTAGTTTACACCATCCAGCTCTGCAAGAATATAAGTTCCTTCATTGTCCCTGTAATGATGCAGAATTTTTATCTTTGCTTCAAGATCACCTGCAAGAACTTTGTCATACTGTATATTGATGGCTTCCAGAAATCCCAGATCTCTGTTATTACTCTTTACAGCAAATTTTGCATCCACTTTTGCATTGTAAAGTATTGAAGCCTGTCTGGCTGCATCTGCTGCAGCAAACCTGATCTCTTCTTCTCTATTGGCTTTTCTGGGTATGGAAGAAAAAAATACAAGAGTCCCGTTATCGGGAGAAGTATCCCAAAAAAAACTATATTCCGGATCTGTAAAGTTAATTACACCATTTATAACGACAGGTTCTATCTCTTTTGCAGGATTATTTTGAATTACAGTGTTTCCTTCCTGAATGGTACTCTGTGTTCCTGAATCCCCTGAAGGTGCAGAAGTGCAGGAAATAAACACAATAAAAAATAGCGGAAGGATTCCAAATACCAGTTTCATAAGTTTATCTTAGTATCTTTTTAATATTTTTTCCAGATAGATACAAAAAAGACTGCTCCTTTTCAGGAACAGTCAATTTCCATAAGTTTCTGCTACTTCTGCGGGGTTGATACTGTTGGATTATTAGCAAGCTGGTAGTCCAGTTTCTCAATAGCCTGAGCTGCTTTGAATTCTGCAAATGCGGCATCTTCATTTCTTTCAAATCCCTCTGCAACATCCTCGAATGAATCGATAAGAGCATCCTTACCATATACCATTAACACCCAGACACCACCATCATCCATAGGGACTCTACTCTTGGGGGTTGCACCGCTTAGTGTTGTATCTGTAATCTGTCTTGTAATTGTTTCAACAAAACTTATTAATTGGGTATTTTCATCAACACCGGCTTCCTGAGCATAAGCAGTAATAGCTTCCTGAATCGTTGTCTCAATCTGACTGGCAATATCTGCTCTGGCATTTGTCTCTGCAACCTTTATAGAAAGAGCCATAGTAGACTGTTTTGCAAAACCTACTCCATAGATGGCATCTGTAGCCATTGGAGGATTTAGAACAAAGTCCGGGAGTCCTGATTTATCTTGTTCAACAGCCACTGGAGCCGGTGCCGAAGCACATGACATTGCAAACAACGCAACCATAATAACCAAAAGAGCAATTGTAATTTTTTTCATGTTTTTCTCCTGTATAAGTTTTAATCAATCT
>JAUVLL010000215.1 GCA_030600745.1 Spirochaetaceae bacterium
GTAGCTAATTTCTTACGGGGTAATATCGAAATTCGTGAAGGAAGCAGTGAATACGGAAGGGCCTTTGAACAATTTATAGCCATGGAATTACGAGCCTGGATCTCCTACCGAAGAGTAAAAAAGACCTTGCGTTACTGGCGAACACGTTCAGGAACTGAGGTTGATTTCCTAATTGGAGACACTACAGCTATAGAGGTTAAAGCAGCACGAACAATCCATGACAAACATTTAAAAGGGTTACGTGCACTTAAGGAAGAAAAAATATTTTTACAATATATAGTCGTCTCATTTGATGAAATGAATAGGGAAACTGTAGACGGCATTCGCTGTCTGCATTGGTCCAGATTCCTGAACTTACTCTGGCAGGATGCAATTATAAGTTGATTCATCACTCCGCTAAATTAATCACTAGCCATTGTTATTCTATTAGAACTGGCCAGTACAATATCACCCTTCTCAACACCCAGATCTTTTGCAAGTACATGACATTTAGCCTTTAACAGGAAGAAAATAGGTCTGTCGATGCCGGATAATCCTTCGTAATTCCCCTGCCCCTTGCTTATAATCATATCAGCTGTTTCAAAAAGATCCAGAAATTCCCTGCTGCACAAGTCTGGTATAATTGCCGGCGCAGAACTTCCGGAGGATATCAACTCTGCAACTGTATCCAGACCGGAATCAATCGCATCCTGCATGGTTACGTCATTTATTACAGGGACATCTCTGACAACATAGGTTACAGGTTTTCCAAGCTCTTCTACAAGAAGTTTATCAAAAACTGATTCACCGGAATTATCCCCGAGATAAAGAACAGACTCTGTTTTATTTAGACTCGCAGTAAATTCATCGAAATGAAGTATTCCAAATTCCTGATTTAATATAGCCCGTACATCTTCAGCAATATTGAATTCATGTCCTACACCGAAATCAATAACATTTCCTGCAATGGCTATTCTTACAGCGGTTAAAAGTTTGTTATCCGATTCCTCAATAATTTTTTTTAATTCAGGATATAGTTTTTTTGCTTCTCCTATAGTTTCTTTTTTGATTATTTTATATGGATCATTAACTCCGGTTATCTCCCGGATCTTCCCGTATATTAGATCCCCGGTAGCCGGAGGGCTGCTCTCCAGAGGAAGATCTTTTATCATAGCACCAACCTCATCCAGCAGTTTTTTTATACCGGTTTCATCAATTCCGGCAATCCGCCCTGCCCGAAGAGCCTGATCCATGAAACACGGTATACAATCAAGATAAGTTTTCATCAATCACTCCATCCTGTCTCATGTTATCAGGATGGTAGATACCAGCCTCTTCCTTCTGATATCGAATGCAGCTGCTCCAATCGCCCTTGCAGTAGGAAGTAATATACTTCTTCTCCAACAAACCGCGTTCAAAAAAAAACTTCATCGGGCAAACCTGGAACCACTTGCATTCATTATTCATCAGGATCCTCTACAATTTTATAAATGTTCGTTCTTCACCTACATTCCACTCATCCAGGAGGGAGGGGAATCTTTTCTGAAGTATTTTTAAACTTTCTTCAATACTTGTTTTTCCGGCTAAAATACAGAGAAATTTTTTCTTTATTCTCTTTAAATTAGGACCGAATACCCTGGAGACTGCCATGTTAACTCCTTCTTTCTTTAACATGCCGGTAACTCCCTGAGCTTTAACAGGATCCCCATGCCCATCTTCATCATCATCGTCTTCTGTAGAGTTGTTTATTCTTTTAATGAGTTTTACTTCAACTGCTGATATCTCGTAGATATCATAAAACTCCGCATCTCCAAAATGCCGATCAATAAAAGACTCTCCGTCATCTGTAGCAAAAGCTGTAATTAATTTTTCCATTCCAGACACTTTTCCTCAGGCCTTTTTCAACGAACCGGCTTTGTAAGCTTCGTATGCTTCTGTTACAGTCATATCCCCGGCTCCAACATAAATTTCTGTACCTGTTGCCTTTAATGCTGTACCTGCATTGCCCCCGGGCCCATTTCCTGTAATAAGAACCTCAGCTCCATACTCTGCCAATTTTTGTGCTGTTTTTGGACCTGCACCATGGGCTTCACCCTCAATGGCTCTGTTATCATATGATTCAACACTTTTTGTGTCTTCATCATAGATAACAAAATATTCCGTTCTTCCAAACCTTGGATCCATTGCAGCATCCATATCTGTGCCTTTAGCAGTAAAGACTATTTTCATTTTTTTCTCCTTTGGTTGTTGAGATCGTTCCTCAGGACTTCGTCCTTCCGGTACGACTCATTGCCGAGCAGCCTATAACCCTTCAATTGCCTTGATTTTTTCCCAGCTTTCGCTGATTATATTTCCTAATTCTTTGTCATATTCCACAATTGTTTTTCCATTTGTCATGGCTTCTGTGAATTTAACATTATAGGGGATCTCTGAAAGTAATACAATATCCTCTTCTTTCAAAAAGATTTTTATATCATCTGATACTTCCTTATTCAAATCAGCCTTGTTAATAATACACCCTGCTTTTATTCCAAACTTCTTTACAAGCTCATAAACCCGCCTAAGATCATGCAGTCCTGAAACTGTTGGTTCTGTTACCAGAATAACAAAACTTGCTCCTGAAAGTGAAGATACAACAGGACAACCTACTCCAGGAGAACCATCAACCAGAACGGCTATTTTCTTCTGCTCTTCCGCAATAGCTTTTGCATCCTTTTTTACCTTGGCAACAAGCTTGCCGGAATTATCTGCACCAATACTTAAACGGGCATGTACCATTGTTGATCCTGTTCGTATATTCGATACAAAACACTTACCAACATTGGGTTGTGAATTTGTAATTGCATCTGTGGGACATACCCTGGCACAATATCCGCAGCCCTCACATCCAAGGGGATCAACAATATACTGACTATCTATAATAGGAATTGCATCATATCTGCAGACATCCTGACACTTACCGCATTTAATACAGGCATCCTGATCTATAAGGCTGAGCTCACCGCTAAAAAAATCCTCTGCCTTTCCAAAATCGGGATCCATAAGCAAATGCATATCTGCAGCATCTACATCACAATCAGCAATAATAAGATCCTCTCCACCAATATATGCCAGTGATGCAGTAATGGATGTTTTGCCTGTTCCGCCTTTACCGGAAATTACTACTATCTCTTTCACTTTGTCTCTCTCTTTTTCTGGCTATTGAATTTATCAACATAGTTACTTATTGACTTAACTGCTTCTTTTACAGAGGGAATTGTGGAATAGAGTAATTCTCCGCGAGAGTAAATTTCCGCAATTAATCTATCGTTAGGAATACGTGCAATTATGTCAATATTATCTTCCCTGCAGTACATTTCAACACCATCATTTCCAATTCCATGTCTGTTTATAACTACACCAAAGGGTTTTTCCATCTGCTTTACTGTTTCCACAGCCAGTTTTAAATCATGCAGTCCAAAAGGAGTCGGTTCAGTTACAAGAATTACAAAATCTGCATCTTTGGTAGCTTCAATAACAGGACATGATGTTCCTGGAGGTGAATCAAAAATTTTTATAACATCTTCGCCAAACTTCTCATCTACATAATCGATTGTCTGCTTAATAAGAGGGACTGCCTGTTCCTCACCAATAATAAGCTTACTCTCAATAAAATTAAGATTTCCTTTTTTATAAAATTTCAGCTCTCCCATTTTCTTCTGTTTCATGGGGAGAGAGTCTGTAGGACATAACTCTGAGCAGGCATAACAGCCATGACACAGTTCAGGAAAAACCATTATCATTTTTCCCATCTTTAAGACTGCATTAAAGTTACATACTGCCTGACAATTACCGCATAACTCACACTTACTCTTTTCCCACTCCGGGATCATTTTAAACTTATCCTCTTCATGAATAAGTTCAGCTTTAATAAAAAGACCTGAATTAGGCTCCTCTACATCCAGATCTGATAACACACATTCTCTGCTTTCTGCTATGAAAGACGCCAAATTTGTGGAAAGGGTAGTCTTGCCTGTACCACCCTTTCCACTGGCAATTGCTATTTTCATTTAACTGTCCTATTTTATTTACCTGTTTACGGGCCTAATCTATCGACCTATTAATGATGATGACCCTCTCCATGATCGTGATTGCTGTTACAAAGATTGTCACCACTTTCAAGTTCACTTTGAAGATACTTTTCTACCAGCTTGACTGGATTTTCAGCATTAATTCCCATAAATACTTCAATATTATTCTCTTTAAAAAGATTCTGTGCCATTACACCAATACCACCGGAAATAATTGTATTAACACCCTGTTCCGCCAGAAATGCCGGATATGTACCCGGTTGATGAGCAGGGGGATCCAGATAGCTTTCTTTTACAATTTTATTATTCTCAACTTCGATAATAGCAAAGCTTTCACAATGTCCAAAATGAGCACATAATTCTTTATTTTGTGTTGGCACTGCAAACATTCTATTCATTATTCCCTCTTCTTCAGCGTAGACCATACGCTTCTGTTTATTTTGATCTGCTTCTGAGGAGATCTTCTCTAACCATGGTTTTACCACACTCAGGACATTTAAGTTCTGTGCACTTTACGCCCCTTTGATGGGGAGATTTATAACCACAGCCTGCACATACACAGTCACCACCAGCACCAAAACTACCACCATTATTCCGTCCACGGCCACCTCCGAGGGAGTTTCTTCCTCCACCCTGGCCACTACCGCTGCCTAACCCTTTACCTTGCGGCATATTGTCCTCCTAAAAATATTGGTAGGGGCGACCAGCCGGTCGCCCCTACCTGATTATTCGTCGTCCTGCATATCCGAAAGCCGGCCTTCAAGGGTTTTGAGCTGTTCTTTTAGAAAAGATACCTCGTTCTCAATATATCCCGTTTCAGCCTCTTTTGAATAACCTGCTACAGGTGCCATGGGTACTGCATATGGTACGGCAGCCATGCCATAACCACGACCTGCACCATATCCGGCACCAAAACCGTTGTGTCTGCCACCGAAGCCTCTTCCAACTCCCATGCCATATCCACCTACTGCCCCGCTCATATATCCCGGAGCATTAGAACCACTGCAGAAACCTGCGCCCCTGCCTGTCATTGGACCCATTCCATTAGGGCCTCTTCTATCACCTCTTGGCATAATGTTACCTCCTATTGCCATGACGGCCATGTCCCCGACAACAATTACCATGACCGAATCCCCCGGCAAGATCTATCAGATTCCCTGACCCGCAGGCCGGACATCTGCTAATAATGGATTCAAATCCAATATTGAACATATGCCCACAATCGTGACACCGTATCAGATTACCACGGAAATGAATATTTCCTCCCTCTATATGAAGGTGCTTCCCTTCAACAAGAAACTGTGCAATCTTGCGCCTGGCTTTTTCAATCAACCTTGTAAACGTCGAACGGGATATTTCCATCTCCGCTGCGGCCTCTGCATGGTCCATACCCAGATAATCCGCCAGTCTAATGGCTTCAAACTCATCCAGGCCCAGAGGAAGAGGCTCTAAAGCCTGTCTTTGTATTCCTACTGGTTTAAAATCCGCATGCAGCGGAGGTTGGTAAACAACTCGCTCTTTTTTAGGTCGTGACATAAGCTATCCTCATTCTTGTTGTTAATATAATGCACTTATGTGCAAAAGTCAAGAGATTCTACAGAGAGCTTTTTGCGCTGTATCACATTTTCTATTTAAAAATACTTCTTCTCTAATATATTGACTCTAGACTGGCACAAAGCAAGATAAAATGGGCGACACGAAGTGTCGGGGACCCATTCTTAGTCGAAAAAGCCAAAAACAAGTCGAATTCAGAGACATCGCAAATGCCTCATCTCCCATTGATATCAGCATTTCATGGATAAAAGTGTACAATTTGGATATAGAAATAGTTACAGTGCAATAAAGTACAATATTTAACTATATATTTCTATTCAGATATTTTTGAAAGAGGTATATTTACAATTATC
>JAUVLL010000304.1 GCA_030600745.1 Spirochaetaceae bacterium
TATTTTCTGGGAGTTGAATATGATAGGTGGGGTCAGGTTGGTACTAAGTTTAAGGCTGTAAAATTTGCTGATGAGTATGTTATAACCCTGGAAGATACAATTACATTACAAAATTTCGACTTCCCTTTCAATGATATGGAGATACTTGCAATTTTCAAACAAAGATGTCTGGATGATTTCAAAACCGCAGGTTTCGGGAAAAATATGTACGGCCCGACTGAGCTACCACAGGCAAAATGGATTTTAAAGATTGAAATTTTAGATATTTACAAGGGGAGTAAATGGGAAGACACCTGTATATCCGAAATATTTTTTAATGACCGCTATATAGGTAATTTGCATGATTATAAAAATAGAGCAATAGAAAAAGTTTATGAAAGTGAGAATTATAATGAGATCATAATGATAACAGAAAATAAAGATTCTGTAACTCTTTGCAAATCTAATGATAAAGATACTGGTTTATCTATTAGTGAAATTTCAAAAGATAACCAGTGGGTCATCATTTTAAAGGAAACATGGAATAAAAATCTTTCCCGTACTGAAACAGAGTATCAGATCTTCAATACTTTTTTTGGAAAGGACATGAAAACAGAACTTGAAAAGGTCATAGGGAAAAAAATAGAAGGGCCTTTATTCATTAATTATAAATATGATACACCTTCTTATGAAGATGATGATCTCTATTTGGAATTTGAGTATGCAGATGGGTCATGTTCCGGAAAGATTGAATTAAAGTAGAAAAGAGATTCAATTGCTAACAAAACAGGTGTAATAAAAATAAAGGGGACTAACCAGGAAGCTTCTGTAGATCTTTACTTCAAATTAAGCCTCGATTCAGTGGGATTAAGTTACGGGACAGCCTGAATCACTGTATAATTTGAGCACTACAAATATTTCGAAACAGAGAATGCGTTTGCAGTTAAAGGTTTATGCCGAAGATAGTTCTTTTTCCCATAAGTGATAGCCTCTGCGGGACAATAGGAAAAACAGCGCAGACAGTAAATACAATCCGTTTTTAACCATTTCATCTCATTCTCTTCTTTATTATAACTCCAGCTCTGTTCAGGACAGATTCTTTCACATAGTCTGCATCTGGTACATTTATTATTATCTACTTTTAATGGGAAATTGTTTCTGAATACATTCCAGGTAGAATCATTTTTACTGAAACTACTCATCATATCTGAATAGAAGGGAATATCCTTCCAGACAGCCTTTCCGGAAATAAGATCCAAAGCAAATTGTTTCGCTGTTTCTGCCCCCTTTTTCATTTTTAACTTGTCTTTGTCCGGCTGGTTTTTCAGCTTCATTAGATTATTAGGCATTATTATCTCTTTGGCACCCAGAAGGTTAAAACCTTTTTTCTCCAGGATCTTTTTAATAGGTCCCTTTATACCTCCGGAATAGAGCATAAGGGTATCGACCACAAAAACATCAGCATCATCAATACTATAGGTTTTAGGGGAAGGCAGATTATTGATAAAATCCCATATAAATGGGTATGTACCCTGCTCTGCCACAGGAATTGCCAGTCCGGTAGTTCTATCCAGGTCAACATTTTCGGGATTGCTGGCTTCAATTGGTTTAAGATTGACTTCAAAACCATTTTCACCCAGAAAACCGGCAAGCGCTTTTGCAATAAAGAGTGTGTTACCGGTTCCTGAGAACCAGTAGAGGTCAATTTTTTTTCCAGGATTGAGTTCCATTAAGATAAGCATATTGGGGTATAGAGTTGGTGTCAAGGATGTGTACAGACGCAAGATTTTGCGTCTGTACGACACGAATCAGAATGTTTCCCGTGGTAGAAATCCTATAAATGATCAAGAAATTATTGTTCTTTTACAATAAAGTATGTATAATTGATATAGAAAGATGCACTAATTTTGGGAAAGCAACTCTAAAGAGAGATTTAAAAAGTGATTAAGTTTGAGTGGATACAATCTTGTATTCAAGATGGTAATTATTATTTTAGTGCACATGGTGACCAGGAACGCCAGAATGATAATTTGTCTATCACTGAAATAGAAACGGCTTTACTGAATAGTAAGATCATCGAGGAATATGAAGATACGGGTCGTGGTGAGAGTTGCCTGGCAGCAGGTTTTACAGATACAAACAAGCCTGTTCATATAGTATGCGGAAGAATGGGGGATTCAATGGTTATTGTCACTGTTTATATTCCAACAAAACCCAAATTTAAAAACCCATTTAAGCGAGGGGAAAATGGATAAAATCTGTAGTTTTTGTGGTAAATCAGACATTGTTGAAAAAAAGGTTCAGTATATTTACAAAAAAGAAGATAAATTCATGGTTATTAATAATGTTCCCTGTGAGGAATGTAGTTATTGCGGGGAAAGATATTACCATGCTGAAGTATTAAAACAAATCGAAAGAGAATTTGACGACCTGGAAAAAGGGAAACGAAAAGCAAGGATGGAACTAGCTGTTCCGGTTGAAGAGTATGCAGAATTAGTTTCTTAAAATCCGTACTACGGTATCGCGTCTCTGGGATAGGGAAACGCCAGAGGATGCATAGCAAAGAGTGAAACGAACGACCAGGCAACGAAGTTGTGACCAGCCCAAATAAAAAACCCGTGTATGGACAGGTTTAAAACCTACCCTCCCACGGGTCATAATAAACAGGTAAGAGTAATTCATGAATTACCCCAACATTTTAACCGATAACCTTTTTATAATTTTCAAGAAGCGAAGCCTTACCCTCAAGAATAAATGACATGCTCATCTTTACCCGGGGCAGCATCTTTTCAATAAAAATCTCTGCAACCTTCATCTTACGTTCTGAATGAGCAGCATCCCTTAGCATAAGATAGGCTATAATAATATCCGTTGCCATCTCTACAAGACGCCTTGCATGATATGTAACAAAATCGGGACCTTCAACATCTTTTACACCTACAAGCGTTTTTTCAAAGTCATGACGGGCTTTAAGAAGCTGTTTGTGAAGATTCTCTGCATGGGAAAAATTTTCACTCTCATACTCATCCATTATTGAAATTACAGTTCCGGAAGTAACTCCACCGATTGCGGCAACAACCTGAAGCTGCGTTGTTCCTTCGTAGATATTTGTTATTCTGGCATCACGATAGTGACGTTCAACTCCAAATTCCTGCATATATCCAGTTCCACCATGAATCTGGATTGCATCGTAAGTAACCTTATTAGCCATCTCAGTATTATAAGCTTTTACAATCGGTGTAAACAAATTGGACAGTCTTGAATATCTTTTAAGATCAGTTTTAAATTCTGCTTTTCTATCGGGATACCTCTCCTGCATCTCTTCAAGACCCTCTTTCATATCTACAAATCTTGCTGTTTCATATAGAAGAGTTCTACCCGCTTCAATAGAAATTTTCATCTCTGTCAGCATCTCATATACTGCAGGAAACTCCCTTACAGATTTACCAAACTGTATTCTTTCACCGGCGTATTTATCTGCTTCTCTGTAAGCTGATTCTGCAATACCCAGTGCCTGTCCTGCTATACCCAATCTGGCACTGTTCATAAGCCACATGGTATATTTGGAAAGTCCTCTCTTTCTCTCCCCGACAAGTACTACGGGAGCATTGTTAAACTGAAGCTCACAGGTAGGAGAACCATGAATACCAAGCTTATGTTCAAGACGACGGATCTTCATATGCTCATCTCTTCTGTAGAGAAAGAATGAAAGTCCCCTTGCTCCGGTTTGTCCTTCTTCACTTCTGGCTAACACCAGAGATATCTCTCCATTCCCATTGGTGATAAATCTCTTAACACCATTAAGAAACCACTGGCCGCTTGCAGACTGGTGTGCACGAAGATTAACAGCCTGAAGGTCCGATCCGGCATCAGGTTCGGTGAGAATCATAGCACATCCAATTTCTCCTGAGGCGAGCTGAGGAAGGACCTCCTG
>JAUVLL010000153.1 GCA_030600745.1 Spirochaetaceae bacterium
TTTACCTACCTGTCTGGCCCCACGGATAATTAAGGGTTTCCTTGTAGCAGAGTTTTTCCAGGAGATAAGATTATTCAATGCAGATCTAAACATCATTCTTCCCTTTCATCTATAAGAAGTATATTCCCAACAATCACAAAACTCAAAGGACTTTTTGGTAATATTTCACAAAAGTCAAAGGACTTTTTGGCAAATATATAAAAATAGCATATTGCAGCAAATATATCAACAACAAATGCCACTGGAGGATACTCTACACATGAAGTAAGTGGATTAATTTATCAAGAGGATGGATTAACCCAAATTGCTAATAATTCCGACGTTGATATTACAATTATTAATGAAGATGGAGGTATAAGTAAGTATTCTGATACATATATTACAGATACAGGCTATTTACTAGATACTGCAACCTTTGGCACTAATTGTATACTATTTATAGAAGTAGGTGATTCAGAACCATTTAACTATTACATTGACAATGTCGATCTGTCTGCTGCAGACACTACCCTTAATCTAACACAACCTTCTTCTGTCGATTATTCTACAGTCAATGTAACAGGAGTAGACGGTACTGGTGTTATGGGAATTATGGAATATTCGAATTCAGTATCTTTTACTCAAGTTAATACTTACTTAAGTGGAACAAGTAATATAGATGTTCAGATATATAATCCAGATAGTAAAAATTTCTATTGGAGTACTTTAGTTTATCAAAGTCATTTTCCTGAAATTGATGACTATACATATAACATGAAATTATCAACTCCATCAGTTCCAGGGTCTGCTGTTACATTACCTGTACCTTTTTTAACAGCTCCGACACAAGCTGTACTTGGTACAAGTATTTTTTATTCAGGTGGGATTTTATCATTTTTTGGCAGTGCCGATATGTTTCAGATCACTCTGGATCCTGAAGAAGGCGGATTGTTTGGTCAAATATATACCACAACAGTTTCTGTAGATCTTCCTGCTGATATAGCAGTTATATTAGAGTCAACCATAGATCCTTATTCCAACTGGAGTGCTGATGTTCTGTCAATGAACATTTCTTCCATTTTTGATCTGGATTTCTATTTGAGTACCCTGTATAATGATTATCCTCCCCCGGAGTTTGATTATGCGACGGTTGGAGGAGCTAATTCAGAGAAAATAGATTTGATCCCCTGATTTTTATTGATAGCTCATGGATGCAAATTTTACCTGCTCAGGCTGCATCAGGATAGAAAAGTTACCTTCGATCACTTCGATACATTTTGCTCCGCAAAATAGTATCGAAGCACCGGTTGCCGAATGTTTGAAGCGAAAAACCACTTCATTTACAATAACTTTATAAAATTCTCAACAGACAATTCAGCATCTCTCAATAATTTTCGTAAAAGCCACTTCACGTATATTTTCCATGGCTTCATCCATAGTCTTCCCCTGTGTATAACAGCCGCTGAACAGGGGACATTCGACAACATAAAAACCATCTTCATCTTTTTCGGTTAAAATAGGTAATTGGTAATTCTTTTTCATCTTTCACCTCTATTTAATGATACCATTTTGTATTTGAACTCTCAAGGTGATTTTACTTCCATACAGTATCTTCTGAATCACCCAGCCACTCATCCACAAGATTAGCACTATGATCTGAATATGCAGGAATCTCATTATCAGTTTGTTTTTTTACCAGGTATTGTTGCTTAACAAATAGAAAATAATCATATACTTCTTTTTGAGCTTGCTCCGGTAACAACTGCCTATCCCCCACAACTAAAAGGAAGAGGAATTATATCAGCCTAAAATAATTTTATTTCTTTCCTGACGGTTTCTATAACTTCTGAAGCTGCATTTAAAGCCTGTTTTTTATCCTGCTCATTAACAGAACGTATAGAAGGATACCGGGTTAATACTAAATAAGCTTTTAATGCCTTTTCAACTGTTTGTTAGCAGTGAAAGCAAATGATTTCGAATGGTTCAGGATACATTGATGTTAAAAACTCAGCAGATTTCAAATCTTTTTCTGCATATGTTATCCATTCGTTAATTATGTCTTTCTTTTTCATAATTCTATTGCAGTTTAAGCCATTTCCGCTTCCATTGTTATAGGCAGTGCTGCTCTATCTTCAAATGTTTTTTTATAATACACCAAAATATCCAGTGCCGAATGTAATATGGGGTGAATTTCTCTTCTAATATTTCGGCTTATTTCTAATAGCCGTTCCTGGGGATTATCTATAATAATGCAGAGGTCAATATCACTTTTTTTTGTTGCTGAGTCTTTAGCATGGGAACCGAAAAGAAGAATTTTTGAGTGGTTGTAATTGTTTCGTATAATATTTGCTGCTTGCTTTAAAACAGAATCTTCCAATCCAACTGCTCCTATAACTTATTTCTACTAAATTATAGCATGGAATAGTAGAAAAAGAAATATGGGAAGGCATTCCAGATTCTTGTAGGTTTTCGAGAGGCTTTATATTCCTCGGTAGTACACACCGTTTATTGGAGGGAGCTTAGGATATGTGGGAAAGATCTCTGGAGTTTCAGAGACAAGAGCAAAATTGTATCGAAGTAACCGTGTAATAGAAACATAGACAGTACTAAACCAACGGATTCCTAACAGTTAGCCCCGGAAAACGTGAAAAATCCCGATCTGCTGACCAGAGTTCATCTACACCATGGGATAAGCATATAGCTGCAATTCTTGCATCATGTATACGTGGACCTTTAACCTGGGAAGCTTCAAGTATATGTTTTAAATATCTGAAATAGACTTCTTCTGATTCCCCAATTAATGAAAATGTGGGACATTCCATCCAGCTTTCTACCTGACTAATTGCATCTGTAAGTGGAGTTGGAGGTGAATAAATCTTGGTATGTGTAGTTATTGCCAGGAACTCATGGACCGCCGGCCATGGGATCGCCCACAATCTTCCTGATTCAGCAAGCTCCTTTATTGCCTTAAAAGCTGATCTATAAAAAACAGAATCTTCTCTATGAGAGTAAACAAGAATGTTGGTATCTATTGCTATCATCCGCCCCTTCCCTCATATATTTTATTACGGATTTTCTCCCAGGCGCCCTCTTCAACTCCTTCACAAACACCATTTCCTTTAAATGAATTATTTTTAAATTTATATTGGCCTTTTAATTTCTTTTGCTGGTCAAGATAGAGTAGGATTGCTTTCTCCATCAATTTTTTCATAGTTGTATTTTTTTCATGAGCGTTTTTCTTTAATTGATTGATAAGAACATCATTTATTTCAACAGTTGTTTTCATGTTTATAAAATAATATTTATACGGGTAACTGTCAATAAGAATATGGGTACCCATATTTAATAAGTTACCTGTATATTTTCTTTTGTTTGTCAAAACCCTCATTCTCATATAAAATACTTCCATTATGATGCTACCAATACTGTTAATACTCCTTATTGGAGTCCTTGTCTTCAGAACTATTGCATACAGAGATGTGCCTTCATCAAACTCAAAAGAAACTTTTACTCCTTCACCTGTTTCCAAAGAAGCAATTAATCGCTTGTCGAAATTTATTCAGCTAAAAACTGTTACCTATAACGATTTTTCTAAAATAGACATGGAAGAGCATAGAAAGGTGGAAGGATTTTTTAAAGAAAATTTTCCCCTTTGTACTAAAACTCTTGATTTTAAAAAATTAAATGACTTTGCCTATATTTTCCGTTGGGATGGTAAAGCCGGAAGTATAGCCAGAGGTAAAAAACCAGTTCTATTTATGGCTCATTTTGATGTGGTTCCTGTGCAGGATGAAGGGTGGGATTTCCCTCCATTCAGCGGTGAAGTAAAAGATGGTAATATTCCTGGGCGTGGGACACTGGATACTAAAAACTCTCTATTAGGTATTCTGGAATCTGCAGAAAAACTAATTTCTGAGGGTTACAAACCTGAATCAACTCTCTATTTTGCATTTGGCGGCGATGAAGAGGTTATGGGTCTTCAGGGGGCTGTTAAAATAGTAGAGTATTTTCAAAGTCAGAATATCAGCTTTGACTGGGTTCTGGATGAAGGCTCTATAATAGCAAAAAACATGCTTACAATGACAGATAGACCTTTAGCTCTTATTGGAATAGCAGAGAAGGGATTTGCAAATGTAAGGCTTATTGCTCATGGAGAGCCGGGACATGCCTCTATGCCTCCGAAACATACTGCAGCCGGACTTATAGGAAGGGCAGTTTACAAGCTGGAAAATAATCCTTTTCCTGTAAAATTAACAATAACGGTAAGGGGATTTTTGAAATCACTTGTTCCATATGTAAGTTTTTCTCTTGCTCTTGTATTCAGTAATCTCTGGCTTTTTGCTCCTGTAGTTAAACTAATATTTAAGAAGAATCCTAAAACAGCAGCAATGGTTCGTACCACTCAGGCTGCAACAATTCTTAAAGGAAGTAAAAAGGATAATATCCTGCCGGATAAGGCAGAAGCTATTGTTAATGTAAGGATATTGCCTGGGGAGACAAAATCAGAAGTATTACAAAGAATGAGATCTGTTGTAAAAGATCCTCAGGTATTTGTAGAATTTACAAATGAGGAGGATGCAAGTAATCCTGTGAGTGAATCGAGTAGTTCTGCTGAGGGTTATACAAAAATAATGAAAACAGTTCATAAAGTTTACCCCGAAGCTATTGTTTCCCCCTTTCTGGTTACAGCGACAACAGACTCCAGGCACTACAAGAATATTGCAGATAATATCTATCGCTTTGTTCCAATGGTGCTAACCAGTGAAGATATAAAGAAAATACACGGTTTTAATGAATCAATCTCCATAGAAAATTATGCATTGATAATTAACTTCTTTACTGAACTTATGGAAAGTATTTAGAGAAAGTTCAGTGATGGGCTATTATCATGTTATACCTCTATACAATAAAATGCATTATAAAAAGCATAATATTATAAGGATAGAGAGGATAAGTTGAACATAATTCTATTTAAAGATATTCCAAAAAAAATCAGTATTAAAGATAAAAGAGGACAGCATATTATAAAAATACTGAAGCTGAAAACCGGAGATGAGTTTAACTGCGGTCTTGTAAACGGACCGTCAGGTATCGGGTCTATTACATCTATTGATCAGGACTGGATTCATTTTACATGGGAAAAAACGGTAGATTCAGTACCATTATACCCACTTACTTTGCTGATAGGATATACAAGGCCTATCAGTTCCAAAAGGATACTCAGGGAGGCTGCAAGCCTTGGTGTGGAAAGGATTGTATTTGTTGGTACGGATACAGGGGAGAAATCCTACAGGGACAGTAATTTGTGGAAGGGGGAGTACAGGGGGTTCCTTATGGATGGAGCCCAGCAGGCTGCTTCTACAGGGTTGCCGGAAGTTGAGTTTTATAGAGACCTTCAGTCTTTTTTTAGGGAATCTGGTAATTATTCTGATACAGATATGATTGTCCTGGATAATATTGAGCCTGCTGTTAAGCTCTCTAAATATACTCCGGTCGGCAGCAGTTGTCTTATTGCGATCGGGTCCGAACGAGGCTGGTCGGAAAGGGAGAGAAAACTCTTTAGAAGAAACGATTTTACCTTCGCAAGTCTCGGCAGCAGAGTACTGCGTACCGAAACTGCCAGTACTGCCGGGATTACGCTGTTGTTGGCCAGGATGGGATTGATTTAAACAGTGTTACCGCTTCAGATAAGCAAGTTCTGACGGAAGCATGATATTATTTCCATATTTATCCTCTCCGTAACCTGCTTCTGCAAGGGTCTTCAGATCATAAAGAACTCTTTTATCACCATGGAAACTTACATTTAAATTACTTCTAATATCTATTTTTCCGGATGCAAGAAACAAAGTAATTATTCTCTTAAAAAATTCTTCAGGACTTTCATCTTTTTCGGGCAGATTCCCTTTCATGGATAGATTTTTTTCATAGAGAATTATATCTCCTTTATCCATTAGATCCAGAATAACAAGCTGCAGCATTTTTGGCCATTTGATATCACTGTTGTTATGGAAATCCTCCAAAAATGTATTGGAATCTATAAGGCGGCTGATATATTTTCGTTTTTCTGCATTTATTTTTTCATTGGCCCGGAAAAGTTCTAATGGTTTTGCAGTATCGTACTGTTCATTTCCCATTTCCATAGTTATTTTACTGCCGTAGTGGAGGACAATTTTCGAGATAAGGGTAGATGGACGCACATGAAATCCCCTGTAGTTTGGAATTCCAACAGTAATTTTTCCGTCTTCAGCATATTCACCGATTATTGACTGGCAGAGACTTCTTGCCGCTATTAAATAAAGTGAAGAGAAGTGGAGGAAAAATTCCATGAGAATGGTTAATAGTTTTCTCCTGGACATGGGGAGGGGTGGATTCTTTGTAAAACTGAATTTGTTTGTTGCCATGTGCCTTTCATAATAATGTGAAAGGTTAGTAGCCGAGCTCAGTAGATGGAAAATTACACTTATATGACCTCGCAGGATATGAAGATTGGAATTCTTGCTTTCTATATGTGTCTTTGACAAATGAGTGTCGTACACTGACTGCAGATTATGAAATTGGGCCTTTACAAGTCTTAGTTTTTCTTCACTGACATGATCAGGGATGCAGTCTTCATAGTTTCTTTTCTTTAAACTTTTTCTGCACTCGAATATTTCAGTATCCGAACTAAGATTCAGGAATGATGTAGCCAGGTAAACAAGTGTTTGTTCCGGTTGCTGCATATCCCTGATTGTTTTAGTCGTCTCAAGTTGATAATCAAGATATTTTTCATGAAAAAAACCAGGATAAATTGGCAGAAAATCAACATTGATTTTCTGCTTTCGTAGGAATTTGAGCAGCGATCCGGATATGGATAGGATGGCGCTGAAAAGAGTGTCTAGTATTTTATCAAGCTCAACGGTGAAATCACCCCTAACTAATAATAGGTTGTAGTATGGAACAGCTTTTTTCAGGTGTATAACGTCGTAGCAGACAGAACTGAATAGCTTTTGGGCAGCAACGGCTTCTCTGAATGGAAACCATGTACTGTTATGCTTACTTCCGTAACTGTCGAGAGTTTCCTCCATCCATGTTGCTTCCAGATTCAATCTACCTAGAAATTTTCGATTCAGGATTTTATCTTTGGTTTTTTGATTAATAACAAAGTTGCATAAACTGAATAGTCTTTCCCCATTTGTAATTATCAGTTGGTTAAATTCTTCACAAACCATCAATAGATCCTATCTATAGATGGTAGGAAGAATTATGACTGATGTCAAGTAAAAATGGTTGATCTTAATCTTTAACCTCCTGTAATAGTTTATTTTTCAGGTTCTTACTGCCGTAGCACATTACAGCACCAGGGTTCTGTGTGTATTCTATACTTTTATCATTTGGCAGGTGTCTTTCCATAAGATAGCCGTACATAAATACTCTTCTGCTAAATGTGTATAGGAGCCAGTTAAGACCCTTATTGATGATAAGAATTAAAACGCCAATGACGGTTATAATTCCGCAGAAGACAGGAAACCAGTCGCCCCATTTTGTATAGAATGTCAGGTTTTTCTCCGGAAGAGGTACACTGGCAATTGTATATCCTGCTGTATGGGGTTCAGGTGATCCGGGATGGATGCGTCCAGTTGCATCTATATAGACAGTGTATCCTGAAGAAGTGCTTCGAAGCAGTGGTCGCTGATTTTCCACGGCCCGGAAAAGTGCCAGAATACCATGCTGTCTTCCTTCAACTGG
>JAUVLL010000043.1 GCA_030600745.1 Spirochaetaceae bacterium
AGAAACTTTTAAAACATAATCCAAAATGAGATCCACCCGCATAAGGGATAGAAATGGAAATCCCGCACCGGGATTGTATGTATCGTAGAGACGCAAGATCCTGCGTCTGTACGATACAAAACAGAATGTAATCCCGTTAATCAAATCCGGGCGGAATTGGAATGGATAGCCCGACCCTGTTCCCGGACACCCCTTGCGGGTGTCCGGGAACAGGGATATGCCCGAAAAAATAGTGAAACAGGTGATAAATTAGATTAAAAATTGAGTTTATAAAAAATTGTGTAGATTATTTCTGTTCTACGCGATAAATTTGGAGGTATATGAAAGAATTAACAAAACAAATAAAAAGAGACTTGTTTGATATTAAAGAAAATATCAACAAGCCTGATAAGCTTATGGAGCTTTTCTCCTTTTCAAAGGAGGAGTTCGAGGGCATTATACATAATCTCAAGTTTTCAGTTGAAGGAGGGTTGTTTGAATTCAAGATCACCTCGATCAACCTTATTCTGGATCCTCTTAAATCCCTGCAGTATGATTCGAGGGCGATGGGCTCTTTTGATGATCAGATTAAACGTGCCAGGGGGCTCCTTGCAGTTACACTAATTCAGAGACTTATTGCTGTCGGGGCTGTTAAGGTTACTGATCACAAGGCTGAGGACTTTCAGGATACAGTTCCGGAACCGGTTGATTTGCCAGGCATTAAGGAGATTCTGGAGTTTGTAAACAAAGAAACTAAAACAAATCCGGCAAGTCTTAAAGATCCTTTAATTAAAAAAATTTTTATGCACATTAAGATGTATCAGAATGAAACTTTGAAGATGAATGAACTTACTGCAAAGGTTTCTGAGGATAAGCGTATTGCTCTGAAAGGAAACTTTGAGGCCACTCTGGGGGAGCAGGTTACCAAAATAAGGGAAACCTATAATGAGATTATTAACAAATCTCTGAAAAAGGAGATGGCACCTGCTGTGAAGAATATTCTTATCCGATATGATTATAAGCCTATGAACAGAGTCTATATGGTTCAAATTGAGACTTTTTCCAGACTGCTGTCCACCCTGCTGTTTGCCCGTAATGAGAAGTTTCAAACAAGAGAGCTGCTTCTTGCTCTTACAAGAGATCAGAAGGAATTTACTGATCTGATTGATAAAGAGCGTGATGCATACTGCAATATTGCCCCTTTTGATGCGAATGGTTCGGAAACCGGCGACGCTTTTGTAAAGCGGATTATTGAGTTTTTAGGAAAAGAAAAGGATTGGCTGCGAATTCACCCCGGGAGCGGGAGACAGTGAACAGTTATCAGTTATCAGTAAATACAGGGTTCAGATCGATGGTTAATTCAGGAAGCGTTGACGAGGAAACTTTGCTGTCTGTGCTGTATACTCCGGATCGGAAGTACTTTCCGGAAATATCCAGTAAATATACAGTTAAAAAGTTATTGGAGGGGTCTATTATCCAGTATTCTTTTACGCCCTTTGCCTGATATAACTGGTATTTATTGTTAAGATCTTTGACTGCTGTTGAGGGAGAAAGTATTTCTACTATCCAGTCAGGGGCTCCGTTACATCCTGCTTCATCGAGTTTGGATTTATCACATACCACAAGAAGATCCGGCTGTACAACTGTGTCTGTTTTTTTATCTTCTTCGTTTTCCGATAATCTTACATCGAAGGGAGCAACATAGACATCACAGTCTTTGTCCTTTAAATAATCTTCAATTTGGAAGAATAATTTCCCCGAAATATATTGATGTTTCCTGGTGGGAGCCGGGGACATATCCCATGCTTCCCCGTAGATTAGTTCCCATCTTTCTTCGTCGGGCCATTTCAGATAATCGTCGTAAGTGAATTTTTCATGTTTTTTGGGAATTGCCATGATGATTCTCCTCTATCAGCTTAATTTTTTAATAATATGATTTGCAAGAGATTCTCCAATCTCTCTGTGTCTGGGAACAGGCTGCGACATTTTTGTTACGGAATTTTGATACCAATCGTGTTTACCACCATGTCTGATTAGTACACATCCGGATTTGCCAAGTTTTTTTATTAAATCTACTCGTTTCATGCAAATTCCAGTTCTCCTACATGATAAACATGGGGTATTTCACCAGAATTCAGCTCATGATATATCTCTTTAAGGTTTTCAATTAATTCTTCAAAAGTTTCACCCTGAGTTCTGTAATCAGGAAAATCTTCCCAAAACCCAATAAAAAAACCACCTTCTTCATAATAAACATATTTATGTCGTTCCATATTTTTCTCCTTATATCCAATATCCAATGCAACGATTTAATACCTCGACCATTGCTTCTATTCTATCCTACACATCTTTATAATATAACCTATCCAGGGGTACCCGCAAGGGGTAAGCAGTTATCAGAATTTAAAAACTGCTAACTGTTAACTGTATTCCCCTACAGGAGATCGGATCTGTTTTCAGTTTTTATCAATTCTACAGCATCCTTCACCAGCTGACCTTTGCCTTTTTTGCAAATTAACAGAGAACCATTTTTCTGGATTACCATAAGATCATCTACTCCGCAAAGAGCTACAGGGATATCGGAGAATACATAGTTATTGTTTGATTCTACTGTAAAAGTGGAGACGCAAGGCCGTGCGTCTTTACGGGAGATAGGAAGGGAAGCCATCTCGTCCCAGCTGCCGATATCATTCCATTTAAAAGAGGCGGGGACAACTGCTGTTTTAGCGCATTTTTCCATTACTGCATAGTCTATAGAGTCTCTGGGTGATTTTTCATACACGGCGGCTGTTCCGGGATTATCCATAATGACTGTAATGCCGCCTTCCAGCCCTGGGGTTTGATTTTTACCTATACCCGAAAAAATATTTGCTATATCCGGGGCGCCTTTTTCCAATTCCTCCCAGAAACGATTGAATTCAAATACAAACATCCCTGAATTCCAGAAGTAGTTGCCCTTTTTTATAAATTCTTCTGCTGTGATCTCATTGGGTTTTTCTTTAAAGGCGCTTACTTTAAACCCATTCAGCTCCTTTATGCCTGCCTCTATATATCCATATCCAGTTGCCGGCCAGGCCGGTTTTATACCAAAAGTTACAAGGTATCCTTTTTCTGCCAGTTTCCCTGCTTCCTCCACATTACTACGAAAACTTTCAAAGGGTTCAATAAGATGATCCGCCGGAAGGACAAGGACCCTTTCCCGGCCCCTCCCCTCTTCTATCAGATAACTGGCACAGGCTGCAAGTGCAGGTGCAGTGTTCCGGGGTACAGGTTCCGGCAGAACAAGAACACGGTCCATACCGCTTTCCAGTTTTGAACATTCCGCTATAACACTCTCTATCTGGTCCTTCAGTGTTATAATGAAGACGCGGCCACTCCCTGAGAGACGCAGGGCCCTCTCCATGGTAAGCAGAAGCAGAGATTTTCCGTCTTTAACCTCAAGAAATTGTTTCGGGTTCTGTAAATTCGACGCCGGCCAAAGACGTGTCCCGGACCCCCCGGCAAGTATAAAAACGTTTTCTACCATTGCATTCTCCTTTCAGGGGTATTATGTACCGAATGGTGTTTAAATGTGAAGGAGGAAAATGAATAATTAATTTCGAAAATTGAATCAAAATGTATCCGGCGGTACAAAATATGGCCCATATAATAATGCAGGGCGCAGGCCTTGCGCCTGCCCGGACGGGTTGACCCATTAATGGTGACGGCATAAAATACGTATATTATAAGGTTTCCACAAGGGAACCATACGAGACGGGAGGAATTATGGCAAAAGGATTTTCACTGGCAATTTACCCCTGGGTTTATACAGCACAGAGTATGAACGAAGGCAAATGGGATGAGATTTTCACCCTGAAGCCCCACAAAACACCTGAAGAAGAAGCTTCCATGAGTGAGGCTGAACTCGACAAGCTTCTCAGCTCAAGGAATTCCTTTGCTGAGCTGCCTCTGGTAAACTACACAACTCAGTACGGTATGGGTTGTTTTGAAGGAATGAAAGCATATCCCCAGGCTGACGGGTCTTTAAAGATCTTTCGTCCGGATGAGAATGCTGCACGTTTTGCAAGGTCTATGAAGGGTCTGGGAATGCCTCCGTTTCCCGAAGAGATATTTATTAAAGCGGCCCTGGAACTTGTTAAACGAAATGCAGATATTGGTTTCTGTCCCGCCTACAATCCTGAATGGGAGAAGGATAATTTTCTTTTTGGTGAGTCTGTTTATCTGCGTCCTTTTTCTTATGCAGAACCCGGAATTGGCCTTGGAATAAGTCATGCACCATGGGTTGTTTTTGTTTCGACTCCTGTAGGTGCATATTTTAGACCCGGCAATGCAAAGGCCAGAGTAACAGACAGTATTAGAGCCTTTAAGGGCGGTACCGGCTGGATTAAGTGCGATTCAAACTATGTTATTCCTATTCTTGAAAAGAAGAAGGCTGAAGCTGATGGTTTTATGGAAACCATTTTCCTGGATGCTGAAAACCATAAATATGTTGAGGAGGGATCCTCCTGTAATATATTCTTTCTATTAAAAAACGGTACTTTAGTAACTCCAAAACTGGAAGATACAATCTTGCCGGGTATTACAAGAAAGAGTTTGTTAACCCTGGCAGAGGACATGGGTGTAGAAACAGAGGAGCGTAAGATATCCATAGAGGAAGCAATGTCTGAGAGTAAAGAGTGTTTTGTTACAGGGACCGCAGCCGGTCTGGGTTATCTGGAATCCATTACAAAGAATGACAGGACTGCTGTTTTTAATAACGGGAAAATGGGTGAATTATCGGAGGCACTTCTTAAAACCCTGAAAGGTATCCAATACGGAAAGGTGGAAGACAAATTCGGGTGGATGCAATCGGTATAGGCCCCCTACCTTCCTGAAGGGGGTGTAAGCCCACAGATTGTGATTTATGCAATCAAAATGTAAGGGCGAGGTGTTTTGGCAGATCCACAAATATTTGTAATTCGTAATCGGGTATTGGATAGATCATCTTTCTTTGATTAAGAGATGCCAGATTGATTGCTTCTGTGCGCTTCATAGTATCCTGATTTCTGGTAAGATCATCAAAATAACCGGTTGACCGGGTAAAACTGACCATTGCAGCTGTGAATTTGGAGGGGTCCCCTGTTCGTTCAAACAAACCGTACAGGGTTACACCCATATTGTTATAGGCTTTCATTAAATTTTCCACCATCGTCCTGTGGTCTTCTCTCTCATCAATTCTAATACTGTACTCTCTGCTTAATTTCTGTTCCAGAATATCAAGCAGATGATTATAGTAACCCTGAGCGGCAAAATAATCATTCCTCTGAAAAAGCGTATTTCCGGTTGCATACAGAAGATTACTGTTTACAGAATAAGATCCTGCAGCATTGTAAAAATCCAAAAGAGCCTCTCTAAAGTTCCTGCTCCTGTACCTTATATACCCCTTATTGTAATAGATTTCCGGAGAATAAAATCCTTCTCCTTCTGCTTTTTCATACTGATCAAGTGCAATATTCGGATTTTCGCTGATATAGTAGTAGATGTGCCCAAGATCAGCATAGAGCCTGCCAAAGTCTTCTGCCGTACCCTTTATAATATTTCTTTCTCTTGATTTTGTTAATATATCAATTCCGGCCTGATAAACCTCTTCTGCCTGGAGATATTCCTGCTTTATATAAAACCTTTCTCCCTGCCTGCGCAGAGTGTCAATATTTACTAATAAATTTCTTCTGCTTAAGGGCTGTTTATTATCAAGATTTATCAATGTTCTTTTTAAAGCTTTATCTTCTTCAGCACCCTCTCCTGTCATATTAAACAGTCTTGCAAGCTGATAATGGATCTCAGGAAGCCCGTCTTCCACTTCTTTTGCCCTGAATAACAGCTCCTGAACATCCGATATATCCTGCCGGTCTATCTGGTAACCGGCAAGTTCTGCATATGCACCGGGATCTATCTCAAGTTCCGGATCGGCTTGAAATTTTTCCTTTAAAATATTAACCTCTTTTGCATTCCCGGTTCTTATAAAGTACTTCAGCATTCTGAAAAGAATTTTATTCTCCACACCATGGGTGCTCATAATTTTTGCATAGGCAAGCCTTGCATCTTCGTATCTTGTTTTATCTTCCCAGCCCCAGTCCAGATAAATATCCCCAAGGAGAAGCAGTGCATCGTAATCTCTTTTATATTTTTTACTTTCTTCAAGAAATACATTCAACAAGTCAGTAGAATGCTCATAATCTGCAAGCTTTTCAAATTCCATAGTGGCATAATCTATTGTTCCCTTTTTATCAAAGGGATAATTTTCAAGAAGTTTGTCATATTGCTCTCTGGCACAGGTCCATTGATCTGCCTCTATATATCCTTCTGCATAGCGGTAAAATTGTTTTTTTACTTTGTATTTATCAAAAGCCTGATCGAAAAAATCTGATGATGATTCATAATTAGCATTTTCCAGCTGTTTATAACCTCTGTTGTAAAGAATGTGAGCATGCACTGGTTTGTAGATAAAATTATAACTGACAAAACCTAAGGCAGCAATTATTACAGTACTTATTGCAAATATCTTTAACAGGGGTAATACATTATGTATAAATGTATATTGAAAGGAACCCTTTTCCTCTTCAAAATCAAGTCCTGTTCTTTTTTCATAATTTGCAGGGATTTTTATTCTTTTACCGGTTATTTTACTGGTAATACCCGCAATTTCTTTCGGAGATTTACCTTCTGCAAGAGCATCAATTAATTTCTTTAAAGGAGGTCCTGTTAAACCCTTTTCACCAATTTCCTCTTCGATAATTAACTTCAAATTCCGGGGAAGATTAAGGAGGGAAGCCTTTACTTTGTCAAAAGTATCCTCATCTATCCCGAACTCTTCCTCTTCGAGATCAGAGTCAACTTCCCCTTCAGTAATCTCAGGAACCAAATCATCAGATATTGATAAATCTTCTTCCAGAACGCCAAAATCCTGTCCCAGATCTCCTAAATCAAACTCATCTATTCCCAGCTCTTTATCAAGACTTTCATCACTTATTTCAAATTCACCAGGATCCAGATCACCTGCATCAGAATCATCAAGAGATAGTTCTTCATCATCCCCTAAATTTATCTCATCTCCCGGTAATCCAAAATCATCAGAATTATCTATATCATCAAAGCCGGAATCTTCACCGGAAAGATCAAAATCAAGATTCTCATCCATATCTTCGGGTTCAGCGATTGCTTCTTCCGGAGTAGAACCGGATTCTTCTGCTCCAAAGTCAAAATCATCTTCTGCGGACAGATTCAGCTCTTCGGCAAATCCAGGGTCATCTTCAGAGAGATCCAACTCCTCAACCCCTTCTTCCCCGAATACATCCTCCGGTTCTCCAGTTTCCGGCTCTCCCGCCTCAGGGCCTCCGGTCTCCAGCCCTGTTTCCCCTTCATCAAAACCAAGATCTTCATCCGAAAGCCCCAACTCTTCAGCAAATCCAAGATCCTCATTCTCTTCAGTAATTCCAGGTTCCAGATCATCAGAGAGTTGCTCCGGTTCTCCGGTTTCCTCTTCTCCCGTCTCCGTTATTACTATATCTTCCGGAGCATCAAATCCATCCATATCAAAAACCGGCTCATCATCATCCAGATTAAAATCAAAATTATCCAGATCAATATCTTCAGCTTCTTCCCCTGCTCCGGTTTCAGGTTCTTCAGTCTCCATTCCTTCTTCTTCTACATCTGCGAAATCATCAAACAGGGCATTCAGATCATCCGAAAGACCGGCCTCAGGAGGACCTATATCAACAGGGATCTCACCTTTGGCGGCAAGGATTCCCGGTTCATCCCCAATAGAGAGCAGGTTTGATTTTATTACATTCAGTTCATCAAGAGTCGGCATAGTTATTCCTGTTCATAAATTTCGGATAATAAGAGAAATTTATGAGAGTTTTTTATGGGTCTAAAGATCATCATTATTTTACCGACCATATCTATAGTATGACAGATAAACCAATTAAGATTTTCATTGCAGTCTCCATTCTTTTAATATTGATCAGTATGACTGTTTTCGGGATGGAAGGGAACAGCTTAAGTATTCATATTGTAGTTTCCGAACTGACTGAAGCACACAGCCCCATGTTTATGGATAATCACATTCTATTCAGCTACTATGAAGGGAAAAAGTATATTAGAAGAGTTGCTATTGCATTCGAATCTGATAACTACAGGCAAGTCTACCCCTTTATGAAAAATGAATATAACGTATTCTTCTTTATAGCAGAAATACCGGAAAAAACGGACAGCCTTAACTACAGACTGATTGTAGACGGGGTCTGGACACATGACCCGGCAAACGAAAACAGTTTTCTAAGTTCTGAACAACTTAGAGTCTCAAATCTTGATATCCCGAAAAGGTTTAATGAATATTTTACTACACCTCTAATTAATGATGATGGTAATGTCCGGTTTATTTATAAGGATAAGGGAAATAAACACATCTACCTTAGTGGGAATTTCAACAACTGGGATCCATTTATGTTAAGAATGACAGAAGATATAAAGGCTCCGGGAACATATACAATTTCTCTACGAATGTCACCCGGCACACATTATTATACTTTTATATCTGATGGTGTTACAATTCAGGATCCCAACAATCCCAGAAAAGCCATAGACAAAAGAGGAAATGCTGTTTCTTTTATTGAAATAAATTAACACCTCATAATAATAATCATTATTAGCAAATAATGTGACATCAATTACAAATAATAAATATTCATAACATATTATAGATTTTTTCTGAAATATATTTGGAAAAGCCAATGCTACACCAAATAAATTTCACACTAAATGAAAAGTTTTTCTTGCGAAATTCAAAAAAACAGGTTAGTCTCTTATCCAACCAAAGGAGTTATATATGAAAAACAAATTTACTTTTCTCGTGATCATTGTACTTGTTTTTGCAATGGTTCCCCTTTTTGCAAATGGCGATAAGGAAAATGTTATCAAAATTGGATTTAATATCCCCATGACAGGTGATATTCCAAAAGTTGGCGAAGCATCTAAATTTTCTGCAGAGATGATGAAAGAAGATATCAATTCCGCAGGCGGCCTGGAAATAGGCGGCGAAAAATATATGCTTGAGTTCATCTATCAGGATAATGAGTCCAAGGCTGAATCAGCAGTAGCTGTAGCATTAAAACTTATTGAACAGAACAAGGTTATCGGTATTATCGGTCCTAACTCTTCAAAACAGGCAATTCCCGGTGGAGAAGTTGCAGATGACAACAGAACACCTATGGTATCTCCATGGTCCACAAACCCTGCAACTACTTTAGACAGACCATACGTTTTTCGAGTTGCATTTTTAGATCCATTCCAGGGTCCCGTAGCAGCTAACTTTGCAACTCAGCAGTTTAGTGCAAAAACAGCAGCGGTTATGTACAACCTTGACAATGACTATTCAAAAGGTCTTGCTGAATATTTCACAGCTTCCTTTGAAAAACTGCATGGAAAAGGTTCTGTAGTTAAATATGAAAGCTTTGGTCAGAAAGACCAGGACTTTTCTGTACAGCTTACAAAGATTATTGCTGCAAAACCGGACTTTGTGTTCCTCCCTATCTACTACAATAAAGTAGCACTGGTTCTTCCACAGGCAAGCGATCTCGGTTGGGAAGGAAGCGTACTTGGTTCCGATTCCTGGGGTTCTGCTGAACTTGTTACCCTGGCAGGAGATTCTGTAAAGGGTCATTACTTTATTACACACTATGCGGCAGCTGGTGCTAAAGGCTCCACAAAGGTGTTTATCGACAGATATAATGCTGCTTATGGATATATACCGGACGATGTCGGCGCTCTGACATGGGATGCTCTTGGTGTAATGATTGAAGGTCTTAGGGGTATGAAAGAAATTACAGGTGATATTGCTGCTGATAGAACAGCTCTCAGAGACTCAATTAAAAATATTAAATCTTTTGCAGGTGTTACAGGAACGATGAAGTTCGATAAAGAAGGTGATCCCATTAAAGAGGCTGTTGTTGTAAAAGTTAGTGATTCCGGTGAATTTGTCTTTGAGAAGGCTGTTGCTCCGTAATTATTAATTAAATACAAAGTATCTTTTTAACAATCGGTCTCGTATTTCGGGACCGATTTATTTTCAATTGTAATTATTAAGGAGCTGAAACAGTGTTAACAACGTTGTTGCAAAATATTATCAATGCTCTGCAGTGGGGAAGTTTTTACTCCATGATAGCCCTGGGTTACTGCCTTGTATATGGAGTACTTAGGCTTATAAACTTTGCTCATGGTGATATTTTTATGGTAGCCGCTTATATCGGCTTTGTTTTTGTTGGATTTTTATTGAAATTTATATCAGGTTCAGGAATGTCCGGATGGCTTGTTTTAGCTATTACACTTCCGGTTACAATGTTTTTTACATCCCTTCTGGGTGTCTTTATTGAGAGAGTTGCATACAGGCCGTTACGTGAAAAAGGAGCTCACAGACTGTATGTAGTAATTACTGCACTGATGGTAGGTCTGGTCCTTGAAAATGGCAATCTGGCAATTTTTGGTGCCAGTTCACGTAAATTCCCGGAGATTATTGATAAAGTGGTATATACTTTTGGCGGATTACATATAACAAATTTAAAAATACTTGTTATTGTTGCTGCTGTCGTTACTTTTATTTTCCTCCAGACTGTTGTAAATCGTTCCAAAATTGGAATGGCAATGAGAGCGATCTCCTACGATAAGTTTGGAATACCCCTTATGGGAATACCGGTAAACAAGGTAGTTGTATTTACTTTTATTATCGGATCCTCTCTTGCTGCAATTGCAGGTATTCTGTTCGGAATGTCCTACCCTGTATTGGACCCTTATATGGGTATGATTATCGGTTGGAAAGCGTTCATAGCTGCGGTTGTCGGAGGTATCGGAGACATTAAAGGAGCTTTCCTTGGTGGTTTTATGCTGGGATTTATAGAAATACTTATTGTATCTTTTTTCTCATCAAATCTGAAAGACCTTATTGCTTTTTCAATACTGCTCATCATCCTTGTTATTAAGCCTACCGGTTTTTTTGGTGTGGCTAAAAGTACAAAAATATAGGAGTACTTAATGGGAAAGTATCAACAAAAAACTATTATAATCGGTGGTGGAATATTATTTGCCCTGCTGCTGATTATGGCACAATTTAAAATGATAGATTTATATGTTCAATCGGTAATTATGTTTATCGGAGTGAATATAATATTTGCCACAAGTCTATCTATTGTAAACGGATATATGGGAGAGTTTTCATGCGGTCATGCAGGGTTCATGGCAGTAGGTGCATATGTATCATCTCTAATGAGTGTTATGCTTTTTACACCTGATAAAGCTACTGGATTATCCGTACTTCCTCCATCGATGTCCATCTACCTCTTCCCTGTAATTATTATTATTGGCGGAGTGGTAGCAGGGATTGCAGGACTTCTGGTCGCTATACCTTCATTCAAGACCAGAGATGATTACCTTGCTATTATTACTATTGCTGTCAATTTTATTATTGTAACAGCACTTAATAATATGGAAGTAGTAGGAGGATCCAGGGGCTACATGGGAATGAAGAAAGTTATTTATGGTATGGAAGGAATAATAAAATTCCCCTATATGCTTTTCTGGGTAATTACTTTTACTATTTTTGCTATCTTTCTAATCCGCAGGTTTATTACTTCCACATATGGAAAAGGAATAATTGCCATTAAACAGGATGAAGTAGCTGCAGAGATAATGAGTGTAGATACCAACCACATGAAACTGGTTGCCTTCATGTTCTCGTCCGGTCTTGCCGGAATATCAGGCGGTCTGTTTGCACACGTAATTGGATATGTAAATCCCGGTTCCTTTTCGATACTGAAATCGACAGAGGGTCTGGTAATGGTTTATCTTGGCGGTATGGGGTCCTTAAGCGGA
Organism: Spirochaetaceae bacterium; assembly: GCA_030600745.1. Taxonomy (GTDB): domain Bacteria; phylum Spirochaetota; class Spirochaetia; order B11-G9; family B11-G9; genus JAJRQE01. Next base: position 11,881 of record JAUVLL010000043.1, read on the forward strand.
TCGGTAATTTCGGCCATACTATTTACTATTCTTCTTGAAATCTTAAGACCACTTCAGATTCTTAAATGGGTTATTATTCCACTGATGCTGATTCTCGTAATGCAGTTCAGACCGGAAGGATTAATGGGCGACAAAGAACTTTCGGATTTTTTCCCTAAGCTCAAGAAATATTTTAAGTTTAAATAAGGAGCTGCTATGAGTCTCTTAAAAATAACAGATCTTACCCAGAGGTTTGGCGGTTTAACTGCAGTTTCCGATCTTCAGGTTGACCTTGAAGAGGGGGGGCTGTATGGGCTTATTGGTCCAAACGGAGCGGGAAAGACGACAATATTTAATATGGTCAGTGGTTTTTATACCCCCACAGAAGGAACCATTGATTTTGATGGTACTGTTATTAATGGTAAAAAACCACACAGTGTAACTGCCCTGGGAATAGGTCGTACATTTCAGAATATTCGTCTTTGGCACGATATGACTGTTTTGGATAATATCCGTTTATCTCAGCATTATCATCTTGGATATTCAGTTTTTGAACCTTTTATCAGAACTAAGAATTATTACTCTAATGAAAAGCGAATAGAAGATAAGTCTATGGAGCTTCTTGGTGTTTTTAATCTTCAGGATATTGCACAGGAATTTCCCAAAAATCTTCCCTATGGTATTCAAAGGCGGGTAGAAATTGCAAGAGCATTGGCAGCAAACCCAAAACTGCTGCTGCTTGATGAACCTGCTGCAGGGTTGAGCAGTGCTGATGTTGTAGACCTTATAGATCATATTAGATGGATACATGATAATTTTGATATTACTATATGGATGATCGAACATCAGATGGAAGTAATAATGAACCTCTGTAAGTATATAAAAGTAATTGACTTTGGGAAAACCATTGCTGAGGGAACTCCTGATGAAATTCAAAAGAATCCGCAGGTTATAAAAGCATACCTTGGTGATGAGGAGGAGATGTATGCTTGAGGTTAAAGATTTAAAAGTAAAATACGGTAACATAGAAGCCCTTCACGGCATTAGTATTACGGTCAACAAGGGGGAAATTGTTACTCTGATTGGATCCAATGGTGCAGGTAAAACTACCACCCTTCTTAGTCTTGCAAGACTCCCAAAACCTGAAGCTCCCACAGTTGTTTCAGGGGATATAATCTATAACGGGGAGAGTATTCTTAAAACACCTCCTCACGAAATTGTAAGTAAAAAAAGAATTGCACTTGTTCCTGAAGGCAGGCATATATTTGGTAATCTGACTGTTAACGAAAACCTGGAGATTGCAACCTATGCCATGGATAAGGATGCTGATGTGAAAGCAGGTTACGATCAGGTTTATACACTGTTCCCGCGTTTGTATGAACGGCGCAAACAGAGAAGTGAATCCTTAAGTGGTGGAGAACAGCAGATGCTTGCTGTAGGCAGGGCTTTAATGTCCGGAGCTGATTTTATAATGCTGGATGAGCCCTCAATGGGGCTTGCTCCTGTTCTCGTACAGGATATGTTTAAGGCCATGAAGGTTATGAACGAATCGGGGATGACCATCCTTCTAATTGAGCAGAATGCAAGAATAGCATTACAGTTTGCTCATAGAGGATATGTAATCAATACAGGAGAAATTGTAGCCACCGGCACTGGTGCCGAACTTATGGAAGATCCTGAGGTTAAGAAAGCATATCTTGGGGGATAGCTGAAATAACAGTAAATATGTTTATATTAATAACCGGGGGTCCTGTTGGATCTCCGGTTTTTGACAGTTGAATTATCTTCCATATATCTTATCCAGTATTCTTGTTATCTCTCTGCCCATTT
>JAUVLL010000154.1 GCA_030600745.1 Spirochaetaceae bacterium
CCCGGGGATGGCTGCTCCGATAGATATGCCGTATCCAATTCTCTGCCCGATAAGAGTAATAACAGCAACTAAAAAAATAACTTTAAACTGATTTAATATTTTTGCTCCTACACCTTCCATTACTCGCCTCCCTTTTCACGTTCTATCCGAGGTTGAAACTTTTTATACAACCAGTTTGTTAACGGAAGAGCGAGAAATATGACGCTGTACATTCCCGTAAGAGCAGTAAGAAGATTGCTTGTAGCCGCATAAGCAAGGATTGTTTCTTTCATTGCCGGTACAGCGGTAGCCAGGGAAGCTGATGCTGCAGTCATCATACTGGCACTTCCAATACCGCAGGCCATAGCCAGAGCATATGGATGCAAACCTGTTACTACTGCAAAACCACCAAGAAGTCCGAAGAATATTGTTCCGAACACAGTTCCAATCAGATAAGTACCGAGTACACCGGTACCTTCGGGAGAGGTTATTCCATAGCGCTCTCCGATAATTCCCAGGGTTGGTTCCCTGCATATGCTGACAGTTGCTCCGACAGCTTCTCTTTTCATCCCCAGAAGAACTGCTAAGGGAAAGGCGATAAGAATTGTCGCAAGGTTACCCAGTTCCTGGAGAATAAAAGCGGGACCTGCCTGAATAATCTTCTCTATGGCCGGACCTACCAGGGTTCCGTATTTAACCCCCAGAGGAAGCAGCGAGATCATTACAAACGCCCCTGCAAGTTCTACTTCATCATCAGAAACAACTTTCTGCAGAACTTTAATAACCTTTCCTAAAACCTGAGGTGTAATCAGAATACCGATTATCACAGCATAGAGCATCGGCAAAAGCACAACAACACCCGGTCCAACAGGAATCTTGAAAATACCAATCAGCTCCGTGATGATGACAATGACCAGAACAGTCAGATAGAGCTTCACATGAATCCCCATCCTCCCCTTTGTGTCAAGAACATCGTTTTTACTCATAGACATCTCCTATACTTGTAAGATACCAATAAGCTTAAGCCCACTAAAACTGAATTGTCAAGCAAATAAGCTAAAATCATATACAACTTATATAGCTCCGCTTGATTTATTGTATTTATTAGTTTAACATACAGTGAAATGTTGAATAAAGAGTTCTTAAAAAAAAGATTCACAGTAAACGATAAAGCTTGCACTGAATTATTGAAGATAATGGATCTATTTGCCAGCAAAACCCGGTTTAGAATACTATGTATCCTCAGGGAACAGGACTTTTGTGTCAGTGATATTGCAGAGATTGTAGAAGAGGGGAAAATATCAAATATCTCCCAGCAGCTTAAGATCCTGACTATGGCAAACATAATATCCAGGTACAAAGTTGAAAAAAGAGTTTTTTACAAACTTGAGGATAAGCGAATAAGAGATATTGTAGATTATCTGCATAAGAAGTTCATGTAATACCCGATACAATCAAAACACTTGTTCAATGATCTGATACAATAACAGTATGTATTCACACAAAACAGTTTTAGTATCCTGTAATATAATAAATTCCCCCCAGGCTATGCCTTTGGCAACAGCTATTCTTAAATCATATCAACCTTACAAAACTGAAGTTGATGTAATTTTAAAGAATTTCCATTTAAATGACACTCCGTTTAAAGCTGCAGAAACTATACTAAAGTGTAATCCGGGCAGCGTAGGACTTTCCATTTACATCTGGAATAGAGATTTCCTGGTCCAGACTGCTGAACTGATAAAAGCTGAAAATAAGGATATCATTATTTTTGCCGGTGGTGCAGAAATTACAGCAGCAGCTCTCAGCCTGATGGATAATAATAACTTTAACTATCTGATAAGAGGAGAAGGAGAGATTCCTTTCGTTAAGTTACTGGAATTTCTGACTGGAAAAGAGAAGATAAAACCAGGCAAACTATTAAACATGTCCTGGTTAAACGATCTGGAGCTTATCCCTTCACCATTTCTCAGTTCAAACCTCGATCCTGCTGATTGGGATGGGCTTTTGTGGGAACTCTCCAGAGGCTGCCCTTATAATTGCTCATTCTGTTCAGAATCCCGGGGAGTTAAGGGTGTCAGATATTATAGAGAAGAAAGAATTCGTAAAGAACTGATTTTGTTTGAAGAAAAAAAAACAGAGCAGATTTTTGTATTGGATCCTACCTTTAATATTGATAGAGACAGGGCACTTGGTATAATTGGGTTAATCAAAGAATATGCTCCTAATATTCATTTTATATTTGAAATTCGGGCAGAATTACTGGACGAAGAACTTGCAGCAGCCTTTGCAGAATTGCACTGTTCCCTGCAGATAGGACTGCAAAGTTCCCGGATAAATGTACTAAAAAATGTAAACAGAAGTTTTGATCCTGATCAATTTTCTAAAAAGATCAGTTTACTGAATAAATACGGTGCCGTTTTCGGACTGGATTTAATATATGGATTACCTGGAGATACAATAAGTGGATTTTTGGGTAGCCTTGATTATGCATTGAATCAGATCCCAAACCATCTGGATATATTCAGATTATCAGTCTTTCCCGGGACTGTATTATATGAGGAAGCAGAATCTTTTAATCTTCTATTTGAAGAAAATGTTCCTTACTCTGTTATATCAAGTCCCGGGTACAATAACACAGAGTTAGATAAATCTGAAAAAATTGCACATGCTGTAGATATATTCTATAACAAAGGGAAATCTGCCGGCTGGTTTCTTTCAATAACTGATATCCTGGATATCTCTCCGTCAAAGTTTTTTATAGAATTCAGCACTTTTCTAATAGATCATAATACTTTAACTAATCTATATGAGTTACAGCATAAATTTCTGGAACACATATTCGCACAGAGAAATAAAACAGACTACCTGCCGACTGCACTGGATTTATGCAAATTCCACTATCTGTATTCAGAGGCATTGTATGCTGAACCCAAATCCACAGGCAGTATAGTAGAAGAATCTTCACTATTGAATGAAAGATTCACCAGAAGCTCTGCTTTAAAAACAGGTGGTTTCAACTTTGATGTAACTCTTTATGCAGAACAGGGAATGATTGATATCCGGGATTTCGTAAAAAATAATATCCGGGAAAAATCATATGCACTGATTTTTAATAACAGATATGAAATAGAGACACTGGCAGTTGAAAAATACATCTATGATATAGTAGAAAAAATAACCGGAGAGTACACTCTTTCAGAGATTTTCGGGCAACTGGATATTGAACCTGCAGATGTTGAAGAGTTTATTGGTTTTCTTTTGGAATTGAGTTTAATCGTCCCTGAGAACTCAGGGACAATAGTATCAAAATAATTTCTGGAATATAATTGAATTTATTAGCCTGCATCACTGGAAGTGGACCATAAATTAATACCACCTTCCAATGCATATTTGTCTATTTCATTTAATTCAGCATCAGAAAAATTCAAATTTTTAAGAGCATCAACATTCTGCTCAATCTGATTAACACTGCTGGCACCAATTAAAACCGATGTAACCTGTGGTTTATTCAGATTCCAGGCAAGGGCCATCTGTGCAAGAGTTTGTCCCCGGCCTTTGGCTATTTTATTTAAGCTTTTAATATTAGATATGTTCTTTTCTGTAAGAAGTTTCTTACTCAAAGCAGTTCCACTTTTACCAGCTCTTGAATCTGCAGGAACTTCATTTAAATATCTATCACTTAACATTCCCTGGGCTAAAGGTGAAAATGTTATACATCCGACACCCTCTTTTTCCAGGGTTCCAAGAAGCTTATCCTCAATCCAGCGGTTTAACATTGAGTAGGAAGGCTGATGAATTAACATTGGTGTACCCATTTCTCTTAAAATCTTAACAGCTTCCTCTGTCTTTTTTGCTGAATAGGAGGAGATACCTGCATAGAGAGCTTTACCCTGTTTTACGGCTGAATCGAGAGCCCCCATTGTTTCTTCCAACGGAGTATTCGGATCAAATCGATGACTATAGAAGATATCTACATAGTCCAGTCCCATCCTCTTAAGACTCTGATCCAGGCTGGAGAGTAAATATTTTCGTGACCCCCATTCTCCATAGGGACCAGGCCACATATCGTACCCTGCTTTTGATGAGATTATCAGTTCATCTCTAAAAGGGATTAAATTTTGTTTAAAAATCTTCCCGAAGTTTTCCTCTGCAGATCCGTAGGGAGGACCATAGTTATTGGCCAGATCAAAATGAGTGATCCCGAGGTCAAAGGCCCTAAGTACCATCTGACGGGCATTTTCAAACACATCTGCCCCGCCGAAATTATGCCACAGCCCCAGAGAAACAGCAGGCAGTTTTAAACCACTGCGGCCGCATCTGTTATAAACCATAGAATCGTATCGATTTTCATTAGGTGAATAGATCATACTTTCCTCCTGATTTTCTTAGTGTTATCATATTCAATATGCCAGTCTAAGTTTATCTGCAGCAGAATTCAATCTCTTATCCGCTGTCCACAAAGATACTCCCATCAGCTGAGCAGAAGCCAATAAGTGAATGTCAACAAAACCTATTCCATTTCCCATAAGATGATTTTGATCAATAAAAAACAGAAACTCATTAAAATCAACAACCTGAGTCATAGGAAGAGCCTGAAGTAAGGAAAGAATTTCATTACGGTTTTTCATATTTCCACAGGCAAGCTCTCCTATAATAAAGGGATGGCACATGACCTCAGCATTCATCAACAACTTTTCAAGCTGTCGATTGCCTTCACGAAAATGTGTAATCCAAACTGAAGTATCAACAAGAATCATAACTACTGCTATGCAGACTGTCGTCTTGGAATAGAATCCAGTTTTTTTTCGGTTCCTCCAAGTTTAGCAAGTCTTTTACTGCTTTCCAGAGCAATCAAAGCTTCCAAACCCAGACGTACCAGAGATGTTTTCTCTTTAATACCTGTCAATTTGGATGCTTCTTCCAATATTTTATCGTCTATGTTTAGTGTTGTTCTCATATGCATTAATATGTATGTTTAATGCATGCAAGTCAAGGGATTGATATTAAATTATACTTTTTCCGCTTCATAGTTAGCAAGAAGTATTCCCGGAACTATAAGCAGCATGCTGTAGAAATGAACTATACTGATCTCTTCTCCTAATAGAAACCAGGCTAAAAATCCGCTAAAAAGAGGAAGAGTATAATAAACCATACCTGCTTTGGAAGGACCGACAGATGCAACTGCTTTGTTCCATAAAACAAAAGCCGAAAGGGAAGCAAAAATACCAACATAAAGAATTGCAAAAACTATTCTTGTTTCAAATACCGGAATAGGGTTAGTTATAGAATCCCATACAAAAAAAGGAAACAGCATTATCAACCCCAAAATGAAGGTGCTTAATTGAAGGGTCCAGATGCTTAACTCCTTAGGTTTGCGTCTTATTAAAATAGAGTAAACAGCAAAAATTATTGAGGCTAACAGCATCCAGAAATCACCTATCGCAAATGTTAAATTCAGGAGTCTGGAAAAATCTCCCCTGGTAATTAGTGAAACGACCCCTACTGCAACAAGAAGGATCCCTATTCCCTTGTTAACAGTAAACAGCTCACTAAAAAAGAACCGGGAAAGTATGATAATGAAAATTGGGAATGTAATAGATATAAGGGAGAGGTTAATAGCTGTGGTTGTATGTCCGGCAAAATATATCAGCGTGTTGAAAATAGTAATTCCCAATAATGCAGTAATTACAAGATAGAGGATATTCTTTTTTACAAAATCCCATTCGGAAATAAGTTTTTTTAAAGCAAAAGGCATAAATACCAATACTGCAACCACCCATCTCCAAAAGGCAAGGGTAACTGGTGTAATACTGGTACTAAGACCCCTGGCAATTATGAAATTAGCTGACCAGATAGCAGTTGCACCTATGGCAAATGTATACCCTGTAAATTGTTGTCGATTTATTTGTTTGCTGCCCAATTTAAACTTCTCCTGTTTTTTGTATGTAAAGTTCAACATCATGTTATACTGATTCTTATTAGAGTACCACCCTGTTGTTTAATATATAAAAACATGACAGGATTGCTTGAAGTAACAGGGAGAAACAGATGGAAAAGCAAAATAAATTTCTACTGGTATTACTAATAGTTATTATACTCTCTTTTATAGGAACAGGATTAATTGCAGATGGTCCCGAGAAAGCCATTAAAGGATTCATACAGCTTCAAATTCAACCGGGAAGACTGATTAACGACTTCATCCCGGTAGGAGGTGTTGGCGGAACCCTTATAAATGCTGCCCTTGCTGGTGCGATTGGTCTTATAATTATCGTTATTCTAAAGGTTGAACTCTCAGGGCCTACATACGCTGCAATCTTTACTATAATGGGGTTCGGTTTTTTTGGAAAAACCCCGTTAAATATTCTTCCAATTATTTTCGGAGTATACCTTTCTGCAAAACTTGCCGGAAAAATGTTCCGTGAATATATAATTATTGCCCTTTTTGGAACTGCCCTTGGTCCCCTTGTAAGTTTCATTGTATTTGAATTTGGTCTTACAGGAGTTGTGGCTGTTGCTGCAGGTATTATATGTGGAACAATAACAGGATTTCTTCTACCGGCAATTGCAGTATCAATGCTGCACCTTCATCAGGGATACAATCTCTATAATATGGGATTATCCTGCGGATTCTTTGCATTATTTGCAGCATCTTTAGTCAGGGCAACAGGCCACCAGTTTGCAGGTATGATGGCATGGTCCGGCAGTAATTCTGTAATAACAACCTGGGTTATACCCATTCTTTCGATTACCCTTATAATTGCAGGACTTGTTTCGGGAGGGATGAAGAGTATAAAGGGATTTTTTGTTATACAAAAACTTCCCGGACGTCTCCCTTCTGACTTCATGGATCTGTCCTCAATGGGAGGCGCATTTATAAACAGCGGCCTCCTTGGCATAGCCGGATCCATCTATATTTACCTTGTAGGAGGAGATTTTAACGGTCCCATGATTGCTGCATTATTAACTGTTATGGGTTTTGGGGCATTTGGTACCCATATTAAGAATTCCTGGCCCATCGTCCTTGGAGTTGTCCTTAGTACTCTGCTGTTTGGTTGGGAACTTTCATCCCCCGGACCACTGCTTGCCGCTCTTTTTGGAACGACCCTTGCACCGCTGGCAGGACAGTTTGGCATTCCTATAGGAATTATTGCAGGATTCATACATCTAATTATGGTTATGCAGACCGGGGCATGGCAAGGAGGGATGAACCTCTATAACAATGGTTTTGCAGGCGGTCTTACCGCTGCATTTATTATTGCAGTTATCCAGTGGTACCGGTCAAACAAAGAAGATTTTTCATAATAAATTAATTGGGAGTTATTCGATATGAAAAGAAAAGATTTTATTCTTCATCTAATTGACGAGATTTCAAGCTATCTCCTGGAAGAGAATCCTATGCGACTGGTAATTTCCCTTCATCAGGAAAAAGGGGGGCTGCATCTGTCCGTTATGGATGATAATTCCCATACCGATGAAGAAATTGGAAAAATGGAAAAGGACCTGAACAGACCTAAAAGGCCCGAACTAGCGGGTTATTATGGAGCCATGACCGGTCAGGATCTGCTTGGTTCATCACGACTGGATCTTCTTGGATGGCAGGTTAAACATGCTGATGTAAGCCGAACCAGCAGCGGCATTAAAATAGATATATGG
>JAUVLL010000074.1 GCA_030600745.1 Spirochaetaceae bacterium
GTACCATAGTTAAATAGGGCGCAATATTCAAAGCTGTTTCATCAATAAAAGCAGAAAATGCTGCATAATCGCTGATGTCCCTGTCCGATAGATATTGTTCATATTTAATTGTATTTCCATCCTGACTAAGGGTAAAATCTATAGCAAGGTAATCATTATCGAAAGTTAGAACAATTTGTAATGTTGAGTCAGATTCACCTTCTGTATCAACCCTTACAACAGGTTGATGTCTGGAAATCGCGGTATGAAGAAAATCGGGAAGCTTTGTAAAAAGGGGGGATATTATTTCCTCATTTGATTCAAGGGAAAGATAAATTCTTCTCGGAATAAGATCCAGATGCTGGGCAGATATTTTAAAACAGATAAAAAGTAAAATAATTATTGTTAATTTATATTTCAAAATCTTCTCCCATAGGTTAATGTAAACCAAATACTAAAGGGATTCATAACCGCATTGGAAAAATCATCATTCACCCTTCTTCCAACAAAAGGCAAATAAAACCCAAAATTCAGGAAGGTCGGTCTGTCATTCTTATTTTTATTTATATAAAATTTAACTCCTGTATCCAGATCCATATTAAAATAGTAATAAGGTCCCCTGCTTAGTGGATTAAGCCCGTTATTATCTACAATAGTAACTTCTGAACTGTATTCCATGCTTCCGGATATACCAAGATAGGTTTCTGTTTTAAGAGAACCAAAAGTTAAACGGGGTTCAATTATAAAAGGAATTGTAAAGTACTGGGGCATATCTTCATTCTCAGGTGATATAAAAGGGGTACTTTTTATTACCAAAGAAATATTATCCAGAAAAAACTTTTCATATACAAGATTCAATCCCAGTACAGGACCTTGAGATCTGCTAACATTCTCATAACTCGGAGGGAGATTTTCGTATCCATCGAATTTCGCTCCCCAGATAATCCCAAGTTCAAAGGACCTGTCTTTTGTTGATCTGGATTTAATCCAGTCAAGATCCGATAATTGTTTTTCAATTTTAGGATCCTTGTCTCCCCCCTGGCGGGTCACAACCCGCTTCCCTACCTCCGGCAGCACTTTCGAAAAGTTATCTAAAAATTCCTCTGTCATGGTATCTATGGAGTCAAATACTTCAATCCCCGCCTTTCCTGGAAAGATCAAACTTGTTTTTACAAGCTCAGTCTGGACATCAATTAAAGATGCCTGAACAAGAATTTCTCCACCCCCAACCCTGTAATTTCCAACAACAAGCATCTGTGAGCCGGTACCTTCCGCAAGTTTAATAAGGTTTTCAATTGATGTATTTTCGGGAACAAGATTCCCGGAGAATACTGCTACATCAATATCTTTATTTATGTACAATCCGGCGCCTATGGAATCTGAAAAAACAGGAGCCATATTATCATCTGAGGGATCACCAAGATTTGTAAAGGGGAGACACAGTATTTTTGACTTCTCATTGATCGTACTATCTGTTAAAGCTTCTTTTAAAGTAAAATTAAATGAATTTTCCATACCCAGGTTTATAAAAGTCTGCAAAGATTCGAAACCCTCTTTTCTGATAAAAAGAAGATGTTTCTCTGCTGTTAAACTTACGTCGAGGGGAGATTTTCCCCAGTTTTCACCATTGATAATAATATTCGCGCCAGCTGGAATAGTGCTTACAGTGGCAGTGGTGCGCTCTGAAGTAAGATCCCAACCTGGTGTATATGGACTGAATCCGACAAATCGCTTACCCCGCCAACTTCGAAAATCCAGACTGTTTTCTATCATTTCGGCAGCCAGTTTCTTATCTTCAGGACTCAGTTTTTCAAACAAAGAACTATCAGCTTCATCTGTTTGAAAAAACTCATTAAGTACAAAGGGAAAAAGGAAGACCGAGGAGGATGTTATTTCGTCATTGTACTCATAACGAAACTGCTTTACTGATCCATCAGAAAATGTAACACCTTTAACCTGTATACTGCCTTCCCGAACGGGAATTAGAATAAGGATTTCACTATTTTTTACTTTACTTTTTATAGTAATTCCTGAATTTTCCAGATGAATCATTTTTACACTAAGTGCATTACTGTTTGTGCCTGCATTATCTGATTTAAGAACAATAACAAGAAGAGAATCATCAGTATCCTCGGATTGAGGGAAGGAGGTACATCCCAAAAAAACCAGCACAACTACAAGCAAGGATAACACTGAAATGTAATGAAAAATAAAATCTTTCATACTTCAATCCGAAATATGTACTTATTTGGTGACTAATACTACACCGGTTTGCTCTAAAACACAAGCATTTCCCGGTATAAGCTTTTTGCGCTGTCTCTGAATTCGGCTTGTTTTTGGCTTTTTGCGCCAGTATATAGCCAATATATTAGAGAAGAAGTATTTTGAAAGTAGAAAATGAGATACAGCGCAAAAAGCTGGGTATTTCATATTCCCATTTCCTATAGATATTAAATTTGAAAGATCAGTAGAATTAAAATGTTTATCTACCTACTTTCTTCTGGAAAGTAACCTGCTTAAACGTCCAGCAATAGTACTGTTTTTACGTACGACATCGGATTCTGACTTCCGGGAATTGGTATAGGCAGCTTTTTTATCCGGGACAAAAACAACATAGTTCACCTCTGCAGAGACGTTGTGAACAGGGTAGCATGTTATCCTGGTACTATTACTATCTATTTCAACAGGAACATGCTGTCTGGAAAGTTCCAGCATTAGGGTAGGTATAGTAATTTCCAGAAAAACAGAATCAATTTTACTGGATTTCAAATCTCCTTTTGTAGAATTGTACTTATCAGTAAATCCTATACTTGAATATAAAATAGTACCTGTAACATCTGTTACCAACATAGGCAAATTAATGTTATTCATCATAAATTCATTCAAATTCGCAAGAGCACTGATTTTCATGGTTTTTCGTATATTAAGGTTATTTATATTACGGTAGAGAAGTTTAAGCCGCATCCCCAGGGGACCAAGACCGAGAAAATGCTTTGCAGGGTATATATCACTATAGCGACTCATTTCAATAAGTCTATCCAGTTGTCTGTCTACATTTCTTACTCTAAATAATAGAGCAGTAAAGCCTGCTATTAAAACAATAGATGTAATAACAAAATAGAACAAAAAACTTTCCGCCTGGGATCTGAGTGCATCTCCAGTAAGCCCTTCAGAACCCAGTATATTCTGATAGCCAAAAAAACCTGCCCCCAAAGAAGCTGATATTACAACAATGGCAAGAATAATCAGAAGTCGTCTGTTTATAAGTATCATTAATTTATCCTTTTACAACTTTCGGAAAATATCAAGATCTTCATTTTTTCCAACTATAAGCAGGATGTCAGACTCCTGAAGGACCTCTTTTGCATCAGGGAAAACTACATTATCTGTTTTTACCGGATTCCCCTCCTCATCTACACTCAATACAGATCGAAGTATTGAAACTATATTTACATGCATTTTTGTCCGAATATTTAACTTTTCAAGAGCATTACCTACAAAATCTTTTGGTACATATACCTCTGCAACGCTAATATTCTCGGTTACAGAAATTCTATCAAGAACTTCCGGAGATATTAGCCTTTGAGCAATACGCTGCCCCTGATCAATTTCAATATTTACAACTTCATCCGCTCCAACCTGTCTAAGCACCTGATGATGTATCTCAGAAACAGCCCTTGCTAAAATATATGGTATTCCAAGACGTTTAAGAATTGCAGTTGTTAATATACTGGCTTCAATATTCTCTCCTATCGCAACTACAGCTACACTGATATCTGCATATGGTATCTGACTCATGGCGGTTTCGTCTGTAGAATCCAGAAGTATGGATTGAAATACAGTGTCTTTTACTTTCTCAATAAGATCAGATTCTCTGTCTATGGCAATTACCTTGCCTCCTTTCTGTGCAAGGACTTCACATACACTGCCTCCAAAAGTACCAAGCCCAACTACTGCAAATATCTTTTCTTTCTCTTTTGCCATTGTTTACTCCTCTTACGTCTAACCTATCGAAATATCCGCCCGGGGAAACGTCACATTCAATCTTTTACTTCCGGTAGTCGCCGCTGCAAGAACAGTTAAGGGACCCAGGCGTCCTATAAACATCAAAATAATTATTACAAACCTGCCGAAACTACTTAGGCTCGAAGTAAGCCCAGTAGATAAACCGACAGTTCCAAAGGCGGAAACAACTTCAAACATTATATTCTCTACAGGCGCATTCTCAGAAACAGCCAGCAGAAAAGTACCTGTAATAACAGCAACTACTCCAAAAAGAAGTATCATAAAAGCTTTGAGAACCAACTCAGAAGGTATTGCCTGTTTTAAAAGAACAACATCTTTTTCATTTTTCCAGGCAGATTTAACTGCAAAACCAAGAACCGCAACTGTATTTACCTTTATCCCACCAGCTGTACTTCCCGAGGCCGCTCCTATAAACATAAATAACATCATTATTATCAGCATAGAAGATGCAAGACTGCCAAAACTTACTGTATTAAAACCAGCTGTTCGCAAAGTGACCGATTGAAAAAAAGCATTAAGATACTGACTGCCGATACTCATATTTCTTAATGAACCGCCATGCTCCAAAGCATAAAACAATAATGTTCCGGATAGGAGGAGTACAGAGCTAAGAGAAAGTACTATCCTGGTATTCAGAGTTAACCTGGATTGACCCTTTGCAATTCCCTGTTTTTTTCTTCCAAATTTACCATTTATTATTGATCTTAAATTGGCAATTACAGAAAAACTAATACCACCGGCAATTATCAAAAAAGCTACTCCTCCCGAAAGAATAAGACTACTGCTAAACCCTTCAAGGCTGTCAGAAAAGAGAGCAAATCCCGCATTACAAAATGCAGAAACAGAATGAAAAATAGAATAAAAGAACAAGGATCCTGTATCAAGGGTTGTATTTTTTACAAACCCTGCAAACAGTATTAAAGCTCCCGCACCTTCAATAAGAAAAGTAATCCCCACAATGGATTTCATGGTTCGGGAAATACTGCTCATATCATCATCACTGAGCATATAGGAAATAAGAACTTTATCCTCAACAGACATAGCTCTTCGGAGTACAAACACAGTAAAATAACTAAGGATCATTATTCCCAGACCACCAATCTGTATAAGGATTAAAATAATAATCTGCCCCCATATACTGAAATAAACAGCAGTATCCACCACAATAAGCCCGGTAACACATACTGCAGAAGTTGAAGTAAACAAGGCATTAAGAAATGGAAGTCCATTCCCTTCTGCAGCAGTAAAGGGCATCATTAGAAGAAGAGTTCCCCCCAGAATTACCAATAAAAAACTCATAAAGATAGTTTGTGCAGGGTGGACATGAATACTTTCAAGAATAGATGCAAGCCTCTTAAATCTGCTCATTACCTTTAAAAGGAGAAAAAGGTTCCTGATTATCAGAATAATCATTGCACTCCCGGAACCTTCAAGATTGTCGGAAGTAAGTAAAAGAACCTTATTGTAAATAAAAAGTAATATAAAAATTGCTACAAACAAAAGGGAAAAAATATTCTTTCTTATATATATTGTCTTATAGGCAGCAAGCCTGAATTCCAGAATAACTTCTGTAATAAGAAAACCCAGAATCATAAAATCCATAACATTAGTTAAAACAAGAAAAATGCTTCTGGAAAATTCCATCTGCTCAATAAAAAGAGAAACTATACTTAGTAAAAGAGTGGAAATTATCAGTAAATTTAGTTTACTTTGATCCTGATTCAACGAAGAACTCCCTAAATATGTAGAGACGTAGCGTACTACGTCTCTACCATATAATCACAAAAAGGTCGTTTGTTATAGTGGATTTTCTACCATGAATTTCCCTGCATCAAGAGCAGCCATACAACCAGTGCCTGCGGATGTAACAGCCTGACGATAAACCTTATCCTGTACGTCTCCTGCAGCAAAAACACCTGGGATATTAGTATTTGTAGTACCGGACTCCGTTATAACATAACCTGCTTCATCCAGGTCAAGCTGACCATCCAGAAAAGCAGTGTTTGGAGTATGCCCGACTGCATAAAAAAGTCCCTTTGCCTCCTGCTTGAATTCTTCACCTGTCTTCACATTTTTTAAAAGAACATACTCAAGAACTTCAGAACCACCAACATCAAGCAAAACAGTATTCCAAAGAATTGTTATTTTTTCATTGGCAAGAACTCTTTCCTGCATTGCTTTTGAGGCTCTAAGTTCATCCCTTCTATGAACAATGTAGACCATACTCCCAAATTTCGACAGGTGCATAGCCTCTTCCATTGCAGTATCTCCACCACCAATAACTACAAGAGGCTGGTTTCTAAAAAGAGGGAGTGCTCCATCACAAACAGCACAGGCAGAGATACCCTTTTGCCAATACTTATCCTCGTTGGGAACGCCCATTCTTCTTGCAATTGCACCGGTAGCAATAATGAGGGCTGCTGTTTCCATCTCTCTGGAAGATGTCTTTACCTTAAAAGGCCTTTTTGACAGATCAACTGATTCCACTGTTTCTGTAAATATTTCAACACCATGGCCAACAGACTGTTTTCTAATAGTTGCCATCAACTCAGGACCAGTCATCCCTTCCGGGAATCCCGGGAAATTTTCAATCTCATTTGTTGTTGTAAGCTGCCCGCCAGGTGCTATACCACCAGCCATCCAGCCTTCAAATAATGTAGTGTTCAGGCCGGCTCTGGCTGAATATATTGCAGCAGTATGTCCGGCAGGACCGGATCCTACTATAATTACGTCGTTCATATTTCCTCCTTTGGTTACATGGGCGAGCAGGAAGGATGCATTGCCGAGCAGCAACGAAGTTGCGACCAGGTAAGCTTGCTTCCGACCAGCCAAAATTTCACGTAAAATTACAGAGACGCATCGTACTGTACAGCACGCTGCGTCTCTACGGATGAAATATAATAAAAACTATATGTATCGTCAATATTTCTGCTTACTAATATCCCAAATCCAGCATTGCATCGGCTACTTTTCGGAATCCAGCTATATTTGCTCCCTTTACGTAATTGATATAACCATCAGCCTGTTTGCCTTCAGTAACACAAGCTTCATGAATATCTCTCATAATTCGACCCAGCTTATTATCCACATCTTCTGCAGCCCAGGAATATTTCATTGAGTTCTGAGACATCTCTAATCCTGAAACTGCAACGCCTCCGGCATTGGCAGCCTTTCCAGGTCCAAAAGGAATCTTACCAGCAATAAATTTATTAACTGCATCGGTAGTACATCCCATATTTGAAGTTTCAATAACATACTTTACGCCGAATTTTATCAGAGCATCTGCATCATCTTCGTTTAACTCATTCTGGAAAGCACAGGGGAAGGCCATATCAACCTTTTCTACCCATGGTTTCTTTCCTGCAAAAAACTTAGCGCCGAATTTTGCTGCATAAGGTTCAACAACATCATTGTTTGAAGATCTTAATTCCAGCATGTAGTCCCATTTTTCCTGTGTAGAAACACCCTCTTCATCAAGTATGTAACCATCAGGACCTGAAATTGTAATAACCTTTGCTCCAAGTTCAGTGGCTTTGATACAGGCTCCCCAGGCCACATTACCGAAACCTGATACAGAGATCACCTTATCTTTCAGAGTGTCACCATGGGCTTTTACAACTTCATCAGCAAAATAAACACTACCATATCCAGTTGCTTCAGGCCTGATTAGAGAACCTCCCCAATTACGACCTTTCCCTGTAAGAACTCCGGTATTCTCTCCCCTAAGCCGCTTATACTGACCATACATATATCCTATCTCTCTACTGCCAACCCCAATATCTCCGGCAGGAACATCTGTTTCCGGTCCGATATATTTTTGCAGCTCTGTCATAAAGGATCTGCAGAACCTCATAATTTCAGTATCTGACTTTCCTTTTGGATTAAAATCAGAACCACCTTTACCTCCACCCATAGGAAGAGTAGTAAGGCTGTTCTTAAAAATCTGCTCAAAACCAAGGAATTTTAATGTACCGAGAGTAACGCTTGGGTGAAATCGCAAACCACCTTTATAAGGTCCAATACTATTATTAAACTGAACTCTATAACCCTTATTTACCTGTACTTCTCCTTCATCATCTTCCCATTCAACCTTGAACATAAAAGTTCTGTCCGGTTCCGTAATACGTTCCAGAATTTTAGCATCCAGGTATTCAGGATCGTTGTTAACAACATCAATTACAGACTCCAATACCTCGTTTACTGCCTGGATAAACTCAGGTTCTCCGGTATTCCTCATTTCCAAATCAGACATAAATTCTTTCTGGTTATACATTCCAATATCCTCCAAATGAACTACTAAGTATTTATAAATGTACAGTAACGCTCTCTACTGTGACAGTCAAGACAATAATTTAAAGATTGCTGTATTATTCAATTATATTCCGATTTATAATTGATGTATAAGAGAAATATCAGATTGTAGAATCCTCAGCAATTATTCTTGTGTAACAAATTATGATGTAATATCATAGAGGAATAAAGGTTTCTGCCAGGATATCAACAATAAGGGATGATCTTAGGTAAAAGGACATAACATATGGAACAATCAGATTTTATATTAAAAGAAACAGCTTTTCATGAACTCATGTCCAGAAGGATCAGGGAAATTCTCCTGGTTTGCAGTCATTATGACAAATTTATGCTTGATGAAGATGGTAGAATAGATGAACAGCTTTTTCAGGAATATATGGCACTCAGTCTTCATTATCCTCCCCGGATGACACAGGCAACCACAGCTGAAGAGGCTAATCAAGCACTTGAAAATAAATTTTTTGACCTGGTTATTCTAATGCTCAGTGTAGGAGAAGATAATCTCGTAGATTTAGCTGAAGGAATAAAAAGTAAATATCCTTCAAAACCAATAATTCTTCTTACCCCTCTATCTACCAAAGAAACTATGAAAAGGATTAAAATGGAAGATTCAAGTTCAATCGACTATATATTTTCATGGCAGGGTAATACAAATATAATGCTTGCTATGGTTAAACTTCTGGAAGACAGGATGAATGTCGACCCGGATGTGAATAATGTAGGAGTTCAATCCATTATTCTAGTAGAAGATTCAGTCCGTTACTATTCAAGTTACCTCCCTGTAATTTATGAAACACTATTCAAACAGGCAAGAAGCCTAATGAAAGAAGGGTTAAATGAATGGGAACAGACTATTCGAATGAGAGGACGACCCAAAATTCTTCTTGCCAGATCCTATGAAGAAGCTTTAACGTTATACGAGAAATACAAAAAAAATATCCTGGGTGTAATTTCTGATATTGCATATCTAAAAAATGGTAAAATTGATAATGAAGCAGGATTAACTCTTTGTGCACATATTCGAAAAGAAAATTTTGACCTTCCAATTCTACTCCAGTCTTCACAATTGGAACATAAAGAAGATGCTTTAAAAGCAGGAGCATCATTTATACACAAACACACAAAAACCCTGCTTAAAGAACTTGAACACTACATTCGAATTAATTATGGGTTTGGAGATTTCATATTCAGAGACCCTGACACTCTTGGACCTGTAGGAACTGCAACAAATTTAAAGGAATTACAAAATCTGATAATGCAGATTGATGATAAATCTTTCACCTACCATGTTCAAAATAATGAAATTTCAAAATGGCTTAAAGCCAGAGCACTGTTCAACCTGGCAAATTATTTAAGACCAAAAACTATTAGTGATTTTACAAATATTACCGAAATGAAGCAATTTATTTATAAATCAATAAAAGATTTCCGAACCCAGCATGGAAGGGGTATTATTGCAGAATTCAGTAATAATAGATTTGATGAGTTAACATTCTTTTCCCGAATAGGTTCCGGTTCATTAGGAGGAAAAGGAAGAGGACTGGCTTTTGTAGATCAACAGCTTAAAAAGAATGAAATTACCAACAAATTCAACAATGTTATTATTTCCATCCCAAGAACAATTGTATTAACAACAGAAGTCTTTGATGAATTTATGAAGACAAATGATCTTTACGATATAGCACTGTCCAATGATGATGATAAATTAATTTTAAATACTTTTTTGAAGGCAAAATTTCCTAAAACACTCCTTTCCAATCTGGATACAATTCTGAAAAATATTACCCAGCCAATTGCTGTACGATCTTCCAGCCTTTTAGAAGATTCTCATTATCAGCCATTTGCAGGAATATACACTACGTATATGCTTCCAAATAATGGGGAGAAACTTTTATCCAGACGTAAAGAATTATGTAAAGCAATTAAAAGTGTTTATGCATCAACTTATCTTAAGCAAAGTAAAGATTATATGAAAGCAACTCACAATATTGTTGAAGATGAAAAAATGGCAGTTATTATTCAGGAAATTACAGGAAATAATTTTAGGAATAAATACTATCCCAATATATCAGGTGTAGCCCGGTCTCTTAATTTTTACCCTATAGGTTCTGAAAAAGCTGAAGAAGGCATTGTAAATATTGCTTTAGGACTTGGTAAAACTGTAGTCGATGGAGGTATTTCTCTTAGATTTTCTCCTTATCATCCAAAGAAGATTATACAACTTTCAAATCCTGGACTGGCAATAAAGAATAGTCAAAAACAGTTTTATGCACTGGATATGAATTCAAAAGATCTGGACCCAAAAGAAATCGATGGTGGTAATTTACTGCATACTGAAATTGAAGAAGCAGAAAAAGATAATTCCCTTGGTCTTATTGCATCTACCTATGATTTTGAGAATAACAGGCTTAGGGAAGGTACAGACAGAAAGGGTAAAAAAATAATTAC
>JAUVLL010000253.1 GCA_030600745.1 Spirochaetaceae bacterium
TATTTTCCTGTCTGCTGTTATCTATAAAGAGAAACTTACTCTAATAAGGATATTGATTATAGTCTTGTCTTTGGCTTCTGTTTTACTTATTAAGAACGGATAAACCCCGTATCAACCTTTGTAAAAACCTTCTTCCCGGAAAAAGAAGTAATCTCAACACCAACATCCTTTTTTACAATGGTTCGGGCCCGATCAAACCCCTCTGGTATTCGCACTATTCCCTGAATATACTTAACAGAGAAGGAAGAATCTTCTTCCAGCATATGACAGGTTTTTATTCCTTCTTTGTTAAGGAAATTATCTTCTGCCGAGACTGCCAAACCATCAGCAAAGGAGCTGCAGACAACCTCTACACCTATACAGCAGTTCCTGCCGTTCCACGGCTCAAGATGCCTTCCCCCGTTTTCCATCCACATAACTGTTGACGGCAGAATTTCAGAATCTTTGAGGGAAAACCACAGATACCCCTCTTCAGGAACCACGACCGCACTCCATGCAAAATCTTTTTTTGATTCATTATAAATCTGAAGAATATCAATAAACCCCTCTCTTGCGGGGAAAACAGAACAGTCAGTATATTTATCATCCTTCCATACAGTAGGGACCTTTTCCAGAGATTCAAATTTCTCCCGGGAGGCCAGAGAGTAGTATTCACCCTTGTTATAACTGCCACTCTCATATTTATTTGTATATCCGAATTTTATAGTACTGGTACTGATATTCTTTTTTGTTCCACCAGGGAAAATTGCGTGATGTCCTAAAGATGCAGGCCCGGCAAAACCGTCAACTATATGTCTTATATAAAGGTTATTTTCACCATCCTTCAGTTCTATCTTTTTTGCAACACTTCCCTTTCTTGCTTTTGTATCCATTGTAAGCACTATCGAATTTTCTACCTGATCCGGAGCAAGGGTCCACACGCTCCCCGATACCTCCCCATGTACTGAATGGGATTCACCATTCCAGGAATTATCTCCGCCAAAGGGAAGACAGAAAAAATCCCCCCGGAGTGGTACGAGAACATCCGGTTCATTCTCCATATTCAAACTCTCTTCTGCCCATGGATTTATATAGAATGGTTCTACAGGTTTCTCTGAATCCTTCATAAAAACAACCGGAGCCATATGGCCGCCCTTTTCTGTCAGACAGAGTCTAATGTTTTTGTTTTCAAGAATCCAGCTTTTTTGTCCTTTGATTGTTTCTGATTTAATCATTATTCACCTCTCTTTTTAATAATCTTATAATCATTTTACAGCATAATTTCCTTATAACTCAGGCACTTAAATAATCATATATTTTCTCAATAAGAAAAATTGGAAATGACTGAAGTTCGAATAAAATTTGATCCATTAATACTCCATTTTTTACACTTGTATCAACTATAACACTTGATGCTTTATCAAGATTAAAGCGAACTGCTTTTTTAAGTTTTTTTTGAAACAAAAATTGATGAAGTGATTTTAAAGTGCCACTCTTTCCTGATTTAATTTCGACAGGCCAAATATGGCCTGCAATTGTGACAACGAAATCTACTTCTGCATTTGATGATTTTTTTTCACGAACCCAGTAATATAGCTCCGGTTTTCTCCCCTGATCTCTACCATACATAAGGTGCTGAGCAGCAAACTGCTCACTTGAAACACCAATATTGAAAAGATCATGAAGCTTTAATGATCTATAATCATTCCAGTTTAAACCATTCTGATAATTCATCAATCCAACATCAAGAAAATATGGTTTTACAATTCTGATATCAATTCCTGCTTTCAAGGGAATACCGGAACAGGAGCTATAATAAACAGGTAGTATTACACCCGCTTTAATAAGTAAATGAAAAGCTTTTTTAAGCTCTCTGGATTGATATTCCTGTGAAATATTGCTGTATTTTATTTTTTGACCGATATGAGTTGATATATAGTTAAACACCATTTCCAGATGAATTGTATTTACTCGTTTTTTATATTTAGAAAAATCCTCAATATATGTTTCTATAATTGAACGATGAACCCTTTCAACTGCCAGACCACTTTTAGTCTCGGTATATGTTAATACAGCTTCCGGCATTCCTCCAACAAATAGATACTCTCTATATCTTTCTACCAGCCTATTAAACATATCATGACTTATTTCAGAAACATTACCAAATCTACAGCTATCAAGCAGTGTTTCCTCTTTTAAAGCCTTTAAAAATTCAAAAAAAGTCATTGGACCAAGATATAGGTACTCAATTCTGCCAACAGGCATAGAGTACTCCATATCCTCCAATACTACTTCCAGCAGTGAACCTGCTGCAATTACAGGTATTTCAGGCTTTTTTTCATAAAAATAGCGCAGCGCAGTAATTGCAATGGGATGTTTTTGTATTTCATCTATAAAAATCAGTGTATTGGGTGAAATTTGCTGCTGTATAAGTACTTCCAGATCCCGCAAGATGTGATCAATATTCATTGAATCAAAAGCTGTTATTTTTGGAAATAATTCTAAATTTATTTCAAATAAGTCCAATCTCTTTTCTTTGGCAAAATTATGCACAAGAGTTGACTTCCCTACTTGCCTTGCACCCCGAATAATTAACGGTTTCCTACGTTTTAACTGTATCCATTCTTCTAAAAATTGCTCTGCATCACGTCTCATAATTAATAATAACATACATGCAGAAAATATACCATTATTTTCTGCATAATATGCAGAAAATTAACCTATTTTTTCTGCATAAATTATTTAATACAGAAAAATTATACAAGTATAGCATCAATCAATCCTCTATCTTCAAAAGAATCAAGGCCACAAAGATCTGTAAGACCTTGTTGAATTCCCATCTCTGCAAAACTTTTTAATAATATATTATCACCACCAAAGGTTTCTCCAGTCTGATCTGATGCTAAAAAACCAAGAGCCGAATAGAAAACCTTTATTATCTCTCCAAAGGGAAGATTATGTTTTAAACAAAGTCTCATAGATCCCAGTATTCTGTCATCCCTGCCAAGCTTCCTTTTTAAATCTCTGCCCACTCTGAAAACTGTGTCTCCCAGTGCTTTGTTCTGAAATCGAAAAAGGAGGTCATAAATATGATCAGCAAGAGCTTCAGACGTAAAATCGGCTGGATATTCGCATACAAGAGCTGCAGCTGCTTCAGTCATAACCTTCCGAACCTGCAATTTTATCTGATCATCTTCCAGAACCTCTGCTATCAGCTTTCTTTGTGGATATTTCTCAAAGCCTAAATATGCTGATGCCGCATGCCCAAGATTATGGATAAAAAGCTTCCTGTCGACCCAGGCAGCTATATTTTCTACTGCCTTTATTTCAGGAAACTCAGGTACCTTATTTCTAAAGCCCTTTCTGTCCAGTATAAGTGTATTATATTCCTCTGCATGAAGAACAAGCGGGTCATCAGTAAGATCCGCTTCAGTCATAATAGGAACCATCTTGCCTATGCTTGTCTCAATAAGTCCAGCTTCACCTCCTGACAAACTGTTCTCTTTAAATAGCTTCCTGAAGAAATCTGCTCCGTTTCTTATATTTTCTGCAATGATAATATCCAGAAGAAACAGGGATTGCTGATTTCTGATTTTGATCCCTTCTGCAATTAATGGAATAACCTTAGGCAGTGCAGCCTGACCTACTGATGTAGCACAGATATCACATTCAACAATGCACTTAATAATTTTATCTGTTTCGGAACTATGTATCGCTTCAATATTATTAACTAAAATCTCTTCATCAGATTTATTATTTCTTTTTATTACAATTCGATATTCTTTTTTGATGTTCAGCTCTTTAACCAATGCGGCATTTGCATCTATAAAGGTAACCCTTAAACCGTTGAATGAAAAAATGTTTCCAATGAATGAACGCCCGATATTTCCTGCACCGAATATTACTGCTTTATTCAAAACTATACCCTGTTTGCTGTTCATATTCTTCGAAAAGATTTTTTAATTTCTCCAGTTTCTCACCCTGTTTTTTTTCATAATAAACACCCCCCTGATACAAACCTGCAAATCCGCCGGAGACAACTCCCCATGCAGCTGCCTGTTTGAGTGAAGGCTTTCTATTACTATTGTTTTTTAGCTGCAGAGCTGTTGATGCATAAACTCCGCCTGCAAAATTATCACCGCATCCTGTTGTATCTGCCGTAGATCCGAAAGGTAATGATCTCATCTGATTCCCTGCGCTGATCGAAACCGGCAGAGTGGAAATTTCTTTTTCCATAAAAAATGTGCCATCAGAATAACTAATAAGATCTTCTGATCCATGAGTAATTATTACCGAATGAACACCTTTTTCTGCAAAGAACGCAATTGCATCTTCTTTAGAATCCAGCCCGGAGATTCTCCCGGCCTCTTCGTTATCAGCAATAAGCAAATCTATCATCTGGTAATCACTACTTGAATTCACAAGAGGCCATGGTTTATCAGGATTAATATTCTGATTCCTAAAATCGTAAACTGTGTTAACAAAATTCAGACAACCTGCTTCTCTGCCCTTTTTTAAAAGAAAACTTAAATCATCATGCAAAGCCGGAGTAAGAGCTGTCCCCCCATAAATAAGAATGTCCCCTTTAAAAAAAGATTCAGGGATATCCCTTCCCGATAATTTTCCGGCAGCACCTATGTAGTTTATAAAACTGCGTTCTCCATTATTATTGTTATATGAGGGATCAGACAAAACATCTGTGAATGGTGTTTGAACATCGACTACAATATATCCATTTAAATCAATATCAACAAAGCCAAGTTTTTCCGAAATATACCGCCCATTTTCATCATCTCCCAAAGCTCCAAAAAATCCAATACTAATCTCATTATCTTCAATCATCTGAATTATATTTATAAGAGCAACGATAGCCGGACCGCCTACATTTTTCCTGGGAATCAACTTCTTTCCAGTTATCTCCTTCAGAATATCTTTATATCTTTTCCCGGAAGACTTTTCGAGATCCTCACCAAACACCAGGCCTCCTGTAATAATGCCAATACCACTGTTAGTTTCCCTGGACCATTTTTTATATAAATCAGATCTAAAATTAACCGGTGAGTAGAGATTATCCACCAGGGAGCATCCAAGTCCATTTATTCGCATTTATTTTTCTCCTTT